>QKDJ01000262.1 GCA_003252145.1 Azovibrio restrictus | reverse complement strand
CCGTGCAGATGCATGAGGGAATAGCCGTCCGGACTTTCGTTGGTGATCATCCATTCGCTGAAATCCTCCTCCTTGGACTCCTCTGGGGTCTGGAGCATGCGCCACAGGCGTTTCAGTCCCACACAGAGGGTGGCTCGGTAGGATTGGCGCCGTCTGGGGAAGCGGCGTTTTCCGGGGCTGCCCCAATAGGCGGCTAGGCGCCGCAAGGTGCCTTTGCCAGCCACTGAGCCGGCAAAGGAAGGGAGTCCTAAAGTTTCAGGGCTCTGTCCTTCCATCAGAGATTGCAGGTGGGTCTTGGCCAGAATGGAGAGGGGGCGGCAGGAAAAATAGAAAACCTGGGCATCTGCGGGGGGCGCGCGGCGCCCCAGGGCAAAGGCCGGAAAATCACGACTAGGGTCGATCCAGAAAACGCCGGAAACTTCCTCTGGTTGTGTAGCCAAAATATCCAGGTGATGACTGTGATGCTGGATGTAGTCAGCCACGAATTTCAATTCATGGGCCGAGTAGGAGGCTGGTTGTGCGCAGGCCAGCAGCAATGCCAAGTTATAGGCTGGGGGCTGCTGGGGCTGGCCATTTTCCTGAGGTAGATGCAGGCCCTCCCGGAACAGGGTGTGGAGCCGCTGCCAGATACCAATGGCGGGCGGTGCGGCTACCAAGTGGCTGATAAACAGGTGCTGTTGCAGGCAGGAAGCCGCCCGGTTGAGGCAAAGATATTTCTCTGTCTTGGAAGTGCTGTTGGATAGTGTGGGAAGACAACGCTCGTAGGCTTGGGCAAAGGCCTCAAGCGCCTGTTGAATTTGCTGGATGGCTTGACGACCCGAGCGAGGCAGGGGAATTTCCATGAGGGTGAATGCCTTGATGCGCTCCCTCATGTTCCGTTCCAGGCAGGCGTATAGCAGTTCAATCATCTTGAACAGTTGGGGCGGAGGTAACTGGGCTTGAGCGGTATGTGCCAATTGCTGCAACAGGGCTTCGGTATCCAGCGCTTCAGCATCCCGGTTCGTGGCCAGCCAACTAAGGATGAGCCGTACCTTGTGCTCAGGGGACTCGGTGGCTGGGTTTAGTACTTCAGGCATGCTGTTTTCTCCTTTTTGCGGAGGATAATCAAAAACCCGAGGCTTTTCACTTGAAAAGCCATCTTTCCGACAGACGGCGGATTTCTCTCCTCTAACTGGTTCAGACAGCTTGTGTTTATCTGTTTTCCCTTTATAATTCAGCCCTTTTCGATTTCACTCAACCGGATACAGCAATGGTCGTTATTCGCCTTTCCCGCGGTGGTGCCAAGAAGCGCCCCTTCTACAACCTGGTCGTGACTGACTCCCGCAATCGCCGCGATGGCCGTTTCGTGGAGCGTATCGGCTTCTACAATCCCGTCGCTGCTGCCCATGAAGAAGGTCTGCGCGTGGCCATGGATCGTCTGACCTACTGGCAAGAGAACGGTGCTCAGCTGTCCCCCACCGCCGCTCGTCTGGTCAAGCAATACGCTGCCAAGCAGGCTGCCTGATTCCTTCGGGCGATTTTCCCTTGCCTGACGCTGATATCGTTGTCCTGGGCCGTATTGTCGGTCCCTACGGTGTCAAGGGCTGGGTAAGGGTGCATCCCTTCGGGGATGATCCCCTGAGCTGGAAGGAAATGCCGGTCTGGTGGCTGGCACCATCCGAGGATGGGGTGTGGCAGGAACAGGAGCTGAAAAGCTTCAAGGCCCATGGTGATGGGCTGGTTGCGGCCTTTGAAGCCGTCACTGACCGCAGTGCCGCAGAAGCCCTCAAGGGCTGGTGGATTGGCGCTCCCAGAGCTGCCCTGCCGCCGCCTGCCGAGGACGAGTTTTACTGGGCCGATCTGATCGGCATGCAGGTGGTCAATACCGCCGATGAACTTCTGGGCACGGTCCAGGGGCTTATCGAAACGGGCTCCAACGACGTGCTACGCGTTGCGGGAACTGACGGTGAAGAGCGCCTGTTGCCCTTCGTGGATGCCGTGGTGTTGCAAGTGGATGGGGTAGAGCGCCGCATCCGGGTTGAATGGGGTTTGGACTGGTGACTGCCGGCCCCCATGCGGTCTTTGACTGCATCAGCATTTTCCCGGAGATGTTCGAGGCCCTGACCCGTTCCGGCATCACCCGCAAGGCTCTGGAAGAACAACGCTGGTCCTTCGCTGCGTGGAACCCGCGGGATTACGCGGAGAACGCCTGGCGTACCGTGGATGACAGGCCTTACGGTGGCGGTCCCGGCATGCTCATGCAGCCCGGGCCTCTGGAAAAGGCCATCCTGGCTGCCAAGGCCCGTCAGCAGGAAGCGGGCAAGGCCAGTAGCCGGGTGATTTATCTTTCACCCCAGGGACGGTCCCTGACCCACGAGCGGGTCATGGAACTGGCTGGAGGCGAAGAAGGTTTGATCCTGCTCTGCGGGCGCTACGAAGGGGTGGATGAACGCCTGATTGAGCGCTGCGTGGATGAGGAAATCTCCATCGGGGATTTTGTCCTGTCCGGCGGTGAGCTGCCGGCCATGGTCCTGATGGATGCGGTGATCCGCCAATTGCCTGGTGTGCTGGGCGATGCGGCCTCCGCCGTTGAAGATTCGTTTGTGGCGGGCCTGCTGGATTGCCCCCACTACACCCGCCCCGAGGTCTACCAGGGGCAGGATGTGCCGGAAGTGCTGTTGTCCGGCAACCATGAAAGAATTCGCCGCTGGCGGCTCAAGCAGTCGCTGGCACGAACCCGGAAGCGCAGGCCGGAACTCCTGACGCAACGTGCCTTGAGCACGGAAGAAACGCAACTCCTCGCTGAAATTTCGGCAGAAGAGCAATGCGGTGAGCAATGACTAATAAGGAACTCACATGAACCTGATCCAGCAACTGGAACAAGAAGAAATCGCCCGCCTGGGCAAGACCATCCCCGAATTCGCTCCCGGTGACACCGTCATCGTGCAAGTGAAGGTCAAGGAAGGTAACCGGGAACGTCTGCAGGCTTACGAAGGCGTGGTCATCGCCAAGCGTAACCGCGGTCTGAACTCCTCCTTCATCGTGCGTAAGATCTCCTCCGGCGAGGGTGTGGAACGGACCTTCCAAACCTACTCCCCCCTGGTGGCCAGCATCGAAGTGAAGCGTCGCGGTGATGTGCGTCGCGCCAAGCTGTACTACCTGCGCGAGCGTTCCGGCAAGTCCGCTCGTATCAAGGAAAAGCTGGTGCGCAAGAACGTGGCTGCCCAATAAGCAGC
>QKDJ01000347.1 GCA_003252145.1 Azovibrio restrictus | reverse complement strand
CAGGTTCTTCATGGTCATCCTCTCTTGTGATGCAGACGTGTCGTCATACTCAGGAATATCGTTGTATTAGGGCAAAAAAAATCAGCGCTGGGCCTGCACATAGGCCAGCACATTGCCCAGGGTCTGTTCCAGATGAGTGTGGTTGATCCAGAACCACACCTCCTTGCCGATCTTCTCGGACCCCAGCACCTCCGCCTCCCGCAGGATTTTCAGGTGATGGGAAACCGTAGACCGAGAAAGGGTGGAGACCTGGGCAATCTGCCCTACATTCAGGCGCTCGCCCTTGTCGAAGAGCAGCAAAATGCGTTGCCGATGCTCATCCCCCAAAGCCGTGAAGACTCGGGACATGGCTTGCCACTCAGGCGGCAGGGTATGGGTGTAGTCGCTTTTCATATCGATAATCTTAGTTATATCGACATATAAAAGCAAATGCTTTTTACACGGACGGTTTTCGTCCGCACCTCAACTCGCGATTTGAATTCCTAGGAAAAACTCAACCAAGCAGGCTAACTTTGGATCGCAATGTGATCATTTGCTAATATTCGTTCCCTACCTCCAGTCCCTACCTGCCCCTCATGCAAATCGCCGACCCCACCCAAACCACTGTCCTGAATGAAGTGAAACTGATGTTGGAGACCCTTCCCTTTGATGGAGCTCGGGTATTGGAGCTGGGTTGCGGCCGGGCGGAGAAGACCCGGACTCTGGCTGAGACGGGACGGATGCAGGAGATTGTGGCCATGGAGGTGGATACCATCCAGCATGCCCGCAACCTGGAAATCACGGACCTGCCCCAGGTTCGCTTCTGCCATGGGGGGGCCGAAGCCATTCCGGCGGAGGACGCCAGTTTTGACATCGTGATCATGCTCAAGTCCCTGCACCACGTGCCCATGGCTCATATGACCAAGGCCCTGGAAGAGGTGGCGAGAGTGCTGCGCCCCGGGGGCGTGGCCTGGATTTCCGAGCCGGTTTACGAGGGTGCCCTGAACCACATCATGCGGCTATTCCACGATGAGCTGGAGGTACGTACCGCCGCTTTTGCCGCCCTGTGCAAGACGGTGGATGACGGAGTTCTGGATCTGGAGCGCCAGTTCTTTTTCCTGACCCGCAGTCAGTTCGACAATTTCGAGCAGTTCGACGCCCGCATGATCCGGGTCACCCATTCGGACCACCAGTTGTCCCCGGAGCTGTATGCCTCCGTACAACAGCAATTCGCGACCCAGATGGGTCCGGAGGGCGCCACCTTTTATCCGCCCCAGCGGGTGGACCTGCTGAAAAAGCCTTTACGCTGAGTTTTACCCTGAATCAGCCTGGAAAGGCTCACTCAGGGACTATCGGGTTTGGGCCGGCGCTGGCGCACCATTTCCAGATCCCGGCATAGGGCTTCGGTACCGTCGAGAATGCGCGGCGTGTGCCGTTGCATGATGTCCGGATTGATGTGGAACAGATTACCCCGCGTCATGGCCAGCAGCTTGGGCCAGCGGCGCCAGTCATTCAGCCACTCGGGGCGGGCATCTCCCATGCCGGTAGCCACGATGGCTTCCGGATTGGCACTCAGCACCGCCTCCAGGCTCACGGTTGGCGCCATTTGCTCCAGCCCCCCGAACACATTCTCGCCGCCGCAGATATCTATGGCACTACTGATGATCTGGGGCTTGCCCACGGTCATCAGGGGGGCTTTCCAGATCTGGTAGAACACCCGGACCCGGGGCCGGTGGGCATAGTTTTCCCGCAGGCGGGCCAGCCGCTCCCGATAGGCCCGGGCCGCTTCATTGGCAGTCACTTCGGTGCCCGCCAGTTTGCCGAAGCGCTCCAGTTGCAGGGCCACGTCATCCATGGTGTTGGGCTGGGTGATGAACAGGGGAATGCCCAGGCTGCGCAGCTTCTCCAGTTGGGCCGGAGGATTACCGCTGCCCCAGGCCACCAGCAGGTCCGGCTTCAGGCGGATGATGGCTTCCAGATCCAGTTTTGAGTAACCACCGACTCGAGGTAGCTTGCGGGCTTCCAGAGGATAGTCGCTGTAATCCACCGCCCCCACCAGATAGGGACCGGCTCCCGCGGCGTAGAGGGTTTCCGTGGCATGGGGTGCCAAACTGACAATGCGGCGAGCGGGCCCATTCAGGCGCACCACTTTCCCCTCGTCGTCTCCCAGTTGCACCGCTCCTTCGGCAAGAGCCTGCCCCATGAGGAGGTTGCCCCACACCAGGGCGGCAAAAAGCTTCAGCGCTTTGCCCAGCACGCCAGAACCTCTTCTAGGCGCTTCCACTGGGCCTCGCTGCCCGGCAGGCCAAAGCGCAACAGCCCGGCTTCTGGGAACTGGCGCACCAACACGCCCCGGTCCCGCAGGAAGTTGAACAGGGGTTTCACCAGAGGTAATTGCAGGGTGACGAACAGGGAAGTCACCGCAGGCGCACTTTCTTGAGCCAGGGGTGCCAGCAGGGCTCCCAGGCGCTGGCTGGCCTCGGCCAGTTGCTGGCGAGCCTTTGCCTGCCAAGCGGTGTCGCTCAAGGCCTGGGTCGCAACCCAGCGGGCCGGATGGCTGACGGGCCAGGGGCCCAGCTTTTCCGCCATGGCCTGAAGCAAGCCTTCGTGCCCCAGCAGGAATCCCACCCGGGCACCAGCCAGACCGAAAAACTTACCCAGAGAGCGATAAACCACCAGATTGGGATAGGCCTCACTACCGGCCATGTCCGCCACCGAATGCTCGGGACAGGGATCGCAGAAGGCCTCGTCCACGAACAGCCAGCCGCCCCGCTGCACCAGTTGATCGGCAGCCTCCAGCAACTCGGCACGACTCAGTTGGTGGCCTGTGGGGTTATTGGGATTACAGAGCAGCACCCGGGGTGTGGCAGCGCCCAGGGCTCGCTTCAGATTGCCTGCGGGCAGTTGCCGCAGCTTGTGCCCTCCGGCCTGCCAGGCGGCCGGATGCTCCGCATAAATGGGAGACAGGCAGGCAATGGCGGCGGCAGGAAACATCTGGGGCATGAGCTGGATGGCCGCCTGGGAACCGGGCAGGGGCAACGCCCGGGCGTTGCCGTAGTAGGCAGCGGCGGCGGCCTCCAAACCATCCTGGTTTTCAGGCAGACGCTGCCAGACTTCGGGGGGCAGGGCAGGAACGTTCCAGCCCAGGGGATTGATGCCGGTGGAGAGATCCAGCCATTGCGCCAGGGGAATGGAACTCCCCCGGACGGCTTCCCTCAAGCGGCCGCCATGCTCAAGCATAGTAGGCGAAACAGAC
>QKDJ01000055.1 GCA_003252145.1 Azovibrio restrictus | reverse complement strand
CTGCTCAACTATCTGGCCCGCTTGGGCTGGGGCCATGGCGATGATGAAAAATTCAGCGCCGCCCAGTTTGTGGAGTGGTTCGAAGTGCCCCAGGTGAACCACGCCGCCGCCCGATTCGACGGCTCCAAGCTCAACTGGCTGAACCAGCAACACCTTAAGGAAGCTGATGATGCCCGTCTGGCGGAACTGGTACGCCCATTCCTGACGGCCCAGGGCATCGACCAGGACAGCGGCCCCAATCCCGTGCCCCTCATCGGCCTGGTGAAGGAACGGGTCAGCACCGTGGTAGAACTGGCCGACGGCTTGCATATCTATTACAAGCAGGCCCTGCCCTCGGTGGAGGACGTCAAGGCCAAACTGACCGTTGCCGCCCTGCCCGCTTTCGAAAAACTGCGCCAGGACCTGGCCACCACGGCCTGGGAAGCCCCGGCATTGAGCCAATTGCTCAAAGAAACAGCAACCGCCTTTGGCCTGAAGATGGGCCAGATCGGCATGCCCTTGCGCCTGGTGCTCTTCGGCACCGCCCAAACCCCTGCCATTGATCAGGTTTTGGCCCACCTGGGCCAGGCTGAAACCCTGCGTCGTTTTGATGCGGCCTGGCCCCACATCATCGCCATTCTGAAATAGCTCTTTTGAACAATGGTGGCCTCTGGGACCAGTCGTTACAATCTCGCCCGCTCTCGCTAAGCTCCATTAAAAAATAATGAAATTAATCGGCTCTCTAACCAGTCCCTTTGTGCGCAAAGTGCGCATCGTGGCGGCTGAGAAATTCATCGATTATGAATTTGTAGTGGATGTGCCCTGGGAAGAAACCACCCAGGTGCCCGACTTCAACCCCCTGGGCAAGGTCCCCGTCTGGGTCCTGGACGATGGCAAGACCCTGTTCGACTCCCGGGTCATTGTGGAATACCTGGACAGCGTCAGCCCCGTGGGCCACGTCATGCCCAAGGAACCCCGTCCCCGCATCCAGGTCAAGCGCTGGGAAGCCCTGGCGGATGGCGTCTGCGATGCCGCCGCCCTGGTGTTCGTGGAGAAAAAACGCCCCACGGCCCAGCAGAGCCCGGATTGGATCCGCCGCCAGACGGGCAAGGTCCACAGCGGCCTCAAGGCCATGAGCGAGGAACTGGACCAGCAGAAAGTGCCGGATAGCTGGTGTGCAGGCGAAGTCTTCACCCTGGCGGACATCGCCGTGGGCTGTGCCTTGAGCTACCTGGAATTCCGCTTTCCCGAGCTGGACTGGCGCCGCGCCCATCCCAACCTGTCTGAACTTTACGACCGGCTGCTGCGCCGTCCCACCTTCAAGGACACCATGCCGGTCGGCTGACGCCCCGCTGTCTGCCTGCCCATGACCCATAATCAGGGCATGGGCACCTACCCGTTTGATTCTCTCTACCCCTACCTCATCAGTCTGGCCATCGGCCTGTTGATGGGCCTGGAGCGGGAGCGCAACCCTTCCGCAAAAGCCGGATTGCGCACCTTTTCCCTGGTGGCCCTGGCGGGCACCTTGGGTGCCATGCTGTCCGACCAGACCGGCGAACCCTGGATTCTGGCTGCGGGCATGCTGGTGTTGGGCGGCATGATGGTGGCAGCCTATCTGCGCCAAGAGCACATGGATGACCCCGGCACCACTACCGTGGCGGCCGTGGTGGTGTGCTACGCCTTGGGTGCCATGGTCTGGTACGACCAGGTGCACCTGGCCGTCACCCTGGGCATCCTCGCCACCGTGCTGTTGTACTTCAAGGCCGAGTTGAAAGGCGTCTCCCAGAATCTCACCCGACGGGACCTGCTCTCCATTCTCCAGTTCGCCGTGCTCAGCCTGGTGGTGTTGCCCTTGTTGCCAGATGAGAACTACGGCCCCTACAAGGCCCTGAACCCCTATCAGATCTGGTGGATGGTGGTACTCATCTCCGGCCTGTCCCTGGCGGGTTACGCCGCACTGCGTGTGGCAGGCGCCCGCAAGGGCACCATGCTGACCGGCATCTTCGGCGGGGTGGCTTCCAGCACGGCCACCACCCTGGCCTTTTCCCGCCACGCCCGGGAAGATGACCGCCTGACCAGCATGGCCGCCGTGGTCATCCTGACCGCCAATTGGGTGGTCTTGATCCGCCTGGCCATCCTTACCGGTGTCATGGCCCCCAGTCTTTTGCCCGCCATGGCCACGGTCCTGGGAGGTGGCCTACTGGCGGGCGGCATTGCCCTGGCTTGGCGCTGGCGCAGTCTGGAAGGCAAACCCAATGCGCCTGAACTGCAACTGGGCAACCCCACGGAAATCCGCATGGCCTTGTCCTTTGGGCTTATGTACGCCGCTGTGCTGTTCGCTACCGCCTGGCTCACGGATTGGGCCGGCCAGATCGGCACCTATGGCGTGGCCGTGGTCTCCGGCCTGACGGATATCGACGCTATCACCCTCTCTACCCTGCGCCTTCTGGGCATGGACACCCTGGGCCGTCACCAAGCGGTGACCGCCATCCTGCTGGCCTATCTCTCCAATCTGGTCTTCAAATGGGGCCTCTCCCTGGTGATCGGCGGCACGGACCTGGCCAAACGGGTATTGCCCGGCATGGCCGCCGCTGGCGCGGGTTGTGCAGCGGGTTATTTCCTCCTCCAGGTCTGACCCGGCCAAGCGTTTATAATGCTGGGCTTTTACGCCAGCCCTGACGACGCCATGGAAGCCGAACGCCTCAATCAGATCGAAACCCAACTGGAAGACCTTGCCCATCGGGCACTGGAACTCAGGGGGTATCTTTGACTACCCTGGCAAACGTGACCGCCTGACGGAAGTCATCGGCCTCTCCGAGGACCCCAAGCTGTGGGATGACAGCAAGAGAGCCCAGGAGATCGGCAAGGAACGCCGCATGCTGGAGGACATCGTCCTCAAGTGGGAAAAGCTGGACGAGGAAGTCAGCAACACCCGGGAACTGTTCGAGCTGGCCCGGGAAGAGAAGGACGACGACACCCTGGAGTCCATCGAAGCCGACGTGGCGGATATCGAGAAGCATGCCGCGGAAATGGAATTCCGCCGCATGTTCAACAACCCCATGGATCCCCAGCCCTGCTTCATCGAAATCCAGTCCGGTGCCGGCGGCACCGAGGCCCAGGATTGGGCCGGCATGCTGGAGCGCATGTACCTGCGCTACTGCGAGAAACGGGGCTTCAAGGCCGAGCTGCTGGAAGAATCCGAAGGTGAAGTGGCGGGCATCAAGAGCGCCACCATCCGGGTGGATGGTGACTACGCCTACGCCTACCTGC
>QKDJ01000358.1 GCA_003252145.1 Azovibrio restrictus | reverse complement strand
CTGTTGTTCCAGCGAGGAGGTCAGGTGCGGGTTGGGAACAGGGCGTTCCAGAACGGCGCCAGGGGCTTCTGCCAGTTGGGCAAAGCGCTCCACCATCAGGGGCAGGGCGGTCTTGTCCAGGGAGTGGCGCACATTGACCAGCCCGAAGCGGCTTTCCCCGGTGAAACCGATGCGCTCCGGTATGCCGGCAAAGAAGGGGATGAGGGCGGACTTGAGGGAGTTGGGCAGCAGGTAGGCCCGCTGATAGCCCTGGGCGGCCAGATCCCGGGCCAGGGCAACCCGCTTCTTCAGGGAAAGCTCCCCGTGGGCGAAGGGGTTGTCCAGAATCCGGGAAATCTCGGGCATGCGCTCCAGAACCTGGGCGACCCAGGCCGGGGCCAGCGCATCCAGTTCCATCTCTGGATGGCGCGCCTTGAGGCGGGCAAAGAGCGGCTGGGCCATGATGGCGTCGCCGATCCAGGCCGGTGCAACCACCAGGGCCCGCATGGGGGATTTCACCCTAGTGATGACCCTTGGGCAGTTCGCCCTTGAAGACGTAATGGGTGCCGCAATAGGGGCAGGTGGCTTCCCCGTTGTGGCCTACATCCAGGAAAACACGGGGATGCTGGCACCACAGGGCCGCCCCGGGGGGCGGACAGTGCAGGGGCAGGCTTTCTGCGTTGATTTCGACGGTGCGGGGTTGCTCAGACATGGGAGATTTCCTTGCTCAGACTTTGGCCAGCCAGTCCGTATGGGCGGGGGAGCGGCCATAAACCACATCAAAATACTTTTGTTGCAGCAGGGCGGTCACGGGGCCGCGCTTGCCTTCGCCGATGGTCCGGTTATCCAGTTCGCGGATGGGGGTCACTTCGGCGGCGGTGCCGGTGAAGAAGGCTTCATCGGCGCAATAGACTTCGTCTCGGGTGATGCGCTTTTCCTGCACCTGCAGGCCCAGTTCGGCGGCCAGGGTCAGGATGGTGGCCCGGGTGATGCCTTCCAGGCAGGAGGTCAGGTCAGGGGTGTACAGCTTGCCCTGCTTGACGATGAACAGGTTCTCGCCGGCGCCTTCGGCCACGTAGCCCTCCGGGTCCAGCAGCATGGCTTCGTCGTAACCGTCGGCGGTTACTTCGTTATTGGCCAGGATGGAGTTGATGTAGTGGCCGGAAGCCTTGGCGCGCACCATGGAAATATTTACGTGGTGGCGGGTGAAGCTGGAGGTCTTGACGCGAATACCGCGCTCCAGGCCATCTTCACCCAGGTAAGCACCCCAGGGCCAGGCGGCGATGATCACGTGCACCTTGGCTCCCTTGGGGGAGACGCCCATCTTTTCCGAGCCGTAGAAGGCCAGGGGGCGCAGGTAACCGGATTCCAGGTTGTTGGCCCGGATCACTTCCTTGTGGGCTTCATTGATGGTGTCCTTGTCGAAAGGCATGACCATCTGGAAGATCTTGGCGGAGTTGAAGAGCCGGTCCGTGTGTTCCTTGAGGCGGAAAATGGCGGTGCCGGTTTCGGTCTTGTAGGCACGTACGCCCTCGAATACGCCCATCCCGTAGTGCAGGGAGTGGGTGAGGACGTGGGTCGTGGCATCCCGCCACGGCACCAGTTTGCCGTCGTACCAGATAAACCCGTCGCGATCTGCCATGGACATGATGCCAGTCTCCTTCTCTATAGCCAGCAGCTTCAAAGCTCACCATTCTAGCGGATTTCGTCCGTTAAAATAACGCCCCTCAAGTTCTCTGATGAAGTCTCTTCATGTCTGATCGCGTCTGGAAACCCAATGTCACGGTGGCTGCCCTGGTGCAGCGGGAAGGTCGTTTCTTGCTGGTGGAGGAAGAAACCAGTGAGGGGATACGCCTTAATCAGCCCGCCGGGCATCTGGAACCGGGGGAATCCCTGGTGCAGGCTGCGGTGCGGGAATGCCTGGAGGAAACCGGTTACCACTTCCATCCCCAGCATCTGGTGGGGATCTATCAATGGCCTCGGCCCGATGGCAGCATTACCTATCTGCGTTTTGCCTTTTTGGGAGAGCTGCGGGGCTATGAGCCCGAGCGACCTCTGGACGCAGGCATCATCGGTCCCCGCTGGCTGACCTGGGACGAATTGCAAGCTCAGCCGGAGCGCCTGCGCAGCCCCCTGGTGCCTCGCTGTATTGAAGATTGTCTGGCCGGCCGACGCATGCCCCTGGACGGCATCGTTCATTACGGATGAAGCGCGCCCTAGCCATCTTGCTGTTAGGGAGCCTCAGCCTGAGTGGGCAGGCCCAGACCAGTGGTGCTCTGGAAGTCTGTTTCAATTACGGCTGCACCAGCCATTGGCCCGTAAGTTTTGATTCGGGGCGCTTGGCCGGAGTGGTCCAGAGCCTGAATCGGGCCGCCAATGCGGAAGAGGAGCGTAGCCGCCTGGCTTTGGCCATTGGCCAGCTCTACAGCATGGCGGCAGAACAGACCCCTATTGGCGCTGACAAGGGGGGAAATTATGCGGACGAGAACGTCTTTGGCCGCATGGACTGTATTGACCACTCCACGACCACTACCCGCTTCCTGCAATTGCTGGAACGCCAGGGAGGGCTGCGCTGGCACCACGTGCTGGCGCCTGCCCGCCGGGTGCGCGGCATGATCTTTCAGCACTATGCTGCTGTAATCGAAGAGCTGCCTGGCAGGGACGGTGAGATGGAAAGTGATACGGCTGTCGGTCCCCGATATGTGGTAGATAGCTGGTTTGTGGATAACGGCAAGCCGGCGGTGATTCTGCCCCTGGATGCCTGGATGCAAGGAGAAGGTCCCAATGTCTAACAAGGGAAAAACCGTGGTGGTCGGCCTGTCCGGCGGCGTGGATTCGTCTGTTTCCGCCTTGCTGCTCAAGCAGCAGGGTTACAACGTGGTCGGCATGTTCATGAAGAACTGGGAGGACGACGATACCGAGGATTACTGTTCTTCCCGCCAGGACCTGATCGATGTGATGAGCGTGGCGGACGTGCTGGGCATCGACGTGGAAGTGGTGAATTTTGCTGCCGAATACCGGGAGCGGGTGTTTGCCGAATTCCTGAGTGAATACCAGGCCGGACGTACGCCGAATCCGGATGTGCTGTGCAATTCGGAGATCAAGTTCAAGGCCTTCCTGGATCACGCCCTCAAACTGGGGGCCGATTACATTGCCACCGGGCATTACGCCGGGGTGCGGGAATTCAATGGCCGCTTTCAGTTGTTGAAGGCCGAGGATGGCACCAAGGACCAGAGCTACTTCCTCTATCGCCTCAATCAGGCCCAGTTG
>QKDJ01000051.1 GCA_003252145.1 Azovibrio restrictus | reverse complement strand
GACTGGGACGGTACCCTGATGGACTCGGCTGCGGCCATTGTGCGCGCCATCCAGGCGGCCAGTCGGGATCTGGGCCTGCCTGAGCCTGAGGATCACAAGGCCCGGCACGTGATTGGCCTGGGGTTGGTGGATGCCTTGCAGCAGGCAGTACCGGAACTGCCGGAATCCGATTACCCGAAAATGGTAGATCGTTATCGCCATCACTATTTGTCCAGCGATCATGAGCTGACGCTGTTCTCCGGGGTGGAGACTTTGCTCGAACATTTGACCGATCGGGGCTATCGGTTGGCGGTGGCCACCGGGAAAAGCCGCCTGGGTCTGGATCGGGCCCTGGATCACTCGGGGCTGCGGACCTATTTTCATGCCCTGCGTTGTGCCGACCAGTGCCATTCCAAACCCCATCCCCAGATGCTGGAAGAGTTGATGGAGGAGTTGGGGGCGCTGCCTGAGCGCACTTTGATGATCGGGGATACCACCCACGATTTGCAGATGGCCCGTAACGCCGGTACTGGCGGTTTGGGCGTGAGTTATGGCGCTCACCCCCTGGAGGCCCTGGAAGCCCTGAGCCCTCTGGCTTGCGTCCATACGGTGGAGGAGTTGCAGGCATGGCTGCAGGCGAACGGTTGATCTGCGCCTCCTGCGACCTGTTGGAGAAGGGGCCGGGCATCCGGTTTGAAATCCAGCGTTATGGACAAGAAATGCCAGCCTTTTTGGTGCGCTCCGGCGGCAAGCCTCGTGCCTACCTGAATCAATGCAGCCACGTGCCGGTGGAACTGGACTGGCAAGCGGGCGAGTTTTTCGATTCCAGCGGGTTATACTTGATCTGCGCCGTCCATGGCGCCCTGTTTGCCCCGGAAACGGGGCATTGCGTTTCCGGGCGCTGTAATGGCAAGGGTCTGATTCCTCTCAAAGTGGAGGAGCGGGCCGAAGGTATCTTCCTCATAGAACAAGATTGAACCCATGGATAATTTTCCCAACGATACGCAAAAGCCGCCCCAGGCTCCGGACTGGGAACGCAAGACCCTGGAAAAGCTGGCCTTCGCAGCCCTGAGCGAGCAAAAGGCCCGGCGGCGCTGGGGTATCTTCTTCAAGCTAGTGGGCTTTACCTATCTGATGGCGGTGCTGGTGGCGGTCATGGACTGGGCGCCCAGCAGTGAGCCGGCGGCCAGCGTGCGCCATACGGCCCTGATCAATGTGTTCGGTACCATCGAGGCCAATGGGGAGGTGAGTGCGGATAAGATCAATGCCGCTCTCCAGTCCGCCTTCGAAGACAAGAACACGGCCGGAGTGGTGCTGCGTATCAATAGTCCCGGAGGCAGCCCGGTACAGTCCGGCATCATCTATGACGAAATGCGTCGCCTGAAGGCTTTGCATCCGGATATTCCCCTGTACGCGGTGGTGGAAGACCTTTGTGCTTCTGGCGGCTATTACGTGGCGGCCGGGGCGGACAAGATTTATGTGAATAAGGCCAGTCTCGTGGGCTCCATTGGTGTGCTCATGAATGGTTTCGGTTTTACCGGGGCCATGGAAAAGCTGGGGGTGGAGCGGCGCCTGCTGACGGCCGGGGAAAACAAGGGCTTCCTGGACCCCTTCTCTCCGGTAAATCCGGTTCAGAAGGCCCATGTGGAAGCCATGCTGGCGGATATCCACCGGCAGTTCATCGAAGTGGTGAAGCAGGGGCGTGGCAAGCGTCTGCAGGAAACGCCCGAGATGTTCTCCGGCCTGATCTGGACGGGTGAGCAAAGCATCAAGCTGGGTCTGGCCGATGAATTGGGCACGGTGGATGGTGTGGCCCGGGATGTGATCAAGGCGGAAAAGCTGGTGGATTACTCGGTCAAGGAAAACATCGCGGAGCGCTTTGCCAAGCGCCTGGGAGCGGATGCGGCTTTCGGATTTGGCCATGGCCTCATGGAGAGCCTGGGCGCCAAGGCTCAGTAATCTCTTGGTCGATGCGTAAAAAAGCCTGGCGATTGCCAGGCTTTTTTCTTGGGACTCAGGCCAGGAGCAGGAATACCGTGGGGCGTCGTTCGAAGTCGGGCATGGGCTGGCGCTTCCATTCGGCCAGGGTCCGGGTACGGATGGACTCACTGGGTAGGGTCAGGTCCGTGGCCAGACACAGGCGGGTGGAGGGCTGGCCATGCTGGAGCAGGGATTCAAACAGGGCCTTGTTGCGGTAGGGGGTTTCGATGCACAACTGGGTCTGTTTGTACTGACGAGACTCTTTTTCCAGCAGACGAATGGCCTGGCGGCGCTCATCTTCCTTGGCGGGCAAGTAGCCGTGAAAGGCAAAGCGCTGGCCGTTGAGTCCGGAGGCCATCAGGGCCAGGAGCAGGGAGGAGGGGCCAATCAGGGGGCTGACGCGAATATTGCGGCGCTGGGCCAGGGCCACCAGGTCGGCGCCAGGGTCGGCCACGGCAGGGCAGCCTGCTTCCGATAGCAATCCCAGGTCGTGACCTTCCAGCAGGGGCTGGAGCAGGGCTTCCAGTTGATCCTTGTGGGTATGTTCGTTGAGCTCGGCCAGTTGCAGTTCCTGAATGGGGACGGGCATTTCCACCGTCTTCAGGAAGGCCCGGGCGGTTTTGGCGTGTTCCACCACAAAATGCCGCAGGGTGCGCACCTGCTCCAGAACCGGGACCGGCAGGACGGCTTCGTTGGGAGTGGGGCCCAGGGGAACGGGAATCAGATAGAGGGTGCCGGCCATTACAGCACCTGCAGCCCGGTTTCCCGGAACAGGTCGCACAGGGCGATCAGAGGCAGGCCCACCAGGGCGTTGGGGTCACTGCCTTCCAGGCTGGCGATGAGGGCGATGCCCAGGCCTTCGGATTTTGCGGAACCCGCACAGTTGTAGGCGGGTTCCCGCTGCAGGTAGGCTTCGATTTCCTCGTCACTAAGATCGCGGAAGGTGACCAGGGTAGGGATGCCCCGCACGTGGGCCGTGTTGTTGCGGGTATCCAGCAGGCAGAGGCCGGTAAAGAAATTGACGGTCTTGCCCCGCAATTGCTGGAGCTGGGCCACGGCCCGGGCGTGGTCACCGGGTTTGCCATAGATGCGACCTTCGCACACGGCCACCTGATCGCTACCAATAATCAGGGCGCCCGGATACTGCTCGGCTACAGCCCTGGCCTTGGCTTCGGAGAGGCGTAGGGCCAGAGTTTCCGGGGGCTCGCCGGGTAGAGGGGTTTCATCGGTCTGGGGATTGGCTGTGTGAAAATCCAGGCCCAGGCGGGAAAGCAGTTCCTTGCGGAAGGGGGA
>QKDJ01000334.1 GCA_003252145.1 Azovibrio restrictus | reverse complement strand
AGCATCTGGCCAAGGAAATGCCCAAGCTGGTGGAAGACCTGGTGCCCAAGGTCCTGCCTCTGGGAACGCTGCAGAAGGTGTTGCAAAACCTTCTGGAGGAAGGTGTGCATATCCGCGACATGCGTACCGTCATCGAAACCCTGGCCGAACATGCTGGCCGTACCCAGAGCGCCGACGAACTGACTACCCAGGTTCGCATGGCACTGGGGCGTGCCATCGTGCAACAGCTCTATCCTTCCGGTAACGAAATGCCGGTGATGACTTTGGATCCTCAGTTGGAGCGCCTTCTCATGCAAACCGTAAGCGGCGCCGCAGGTGTCTCCGCCCTGGAGCCAGGTTTGGCCGACGGGCTCCTCAAAGAGGCAGCCTCTGCCACCCATCGTCAGGAGGAACTGGGTATGCCCGCAGTTCTGCTGGTTCCCAGCGCCATTCGTCTTCTGCTGTCCCGCTTCCTGCGGCGCAGTATTCCTCAACTGAAGGTCATCGCCCATGGCGAAGTACCTGAATCGAAAATCCTCAAAGTGACCTCGATCATTGGAGGTAGGTCATGAATGTAAGAAAATTTATCGCAGTCAATGCGCGGGAAGCCCTGCGCAAGGTCAAGGAAACCCTGGGGCCGGATGCCATCATCCTCTCCAATCGGGGCGTGCCCGGTGGGGTGGAAATCATGGCTGTCGCAGCCCGGGACATGGCCATGATCGTTCCTCCTGTCGAGGAGAAGCCTCGTCAGGTGGCGCCTGAACGGCCGGCACCGATGCTCAGTGGTGACGATGACTATCATGTCAGCTTGTCCCGCCCGGCTCGGCCAGCACCTGCGGCCGTGAGCCAACCGGCACCGGCTCAATTCAATGCGGCGCTGCGTCAGCCAGCTGTGGCAAAGCCTCGCGCCGCATCAGGTCTGGGTATGGAAGCTGCAGTCAATGCCTCCATTCCCAAACCAGCTTCCCTGCGCCAGGGAGCTGATGCCCCCCGGTCAGCCAAGCAACAAGATGTCTCCAGGGCTTCGGGTCCTGCTCCGACCGTTCATACCCGTTCTGGTCATGCCCAACAGTCTGGCGCGGAAGTGGTTCCTGCTGCTGTAATGGATGAAATCCGTTCCCTGCGCAAGATCGTGGAGCAGCACCTGGCAGGTTTTGCCTGGGGTGAGGTTGCACGCACGGAGCCGGTCAAGACCGAGCTGTTGCGGCAGATGCTGGATGCCGGCTTTTCTCCCCTCTTTTCCCGGGAGCTGCTGGCCGAATTGCCTCCGGAAATGGATATGACCCAGGCTCATGCCTGGGCGCGTGGGGTGGCTGACCGCAGCCTGCTGACCTTGAATGCCGACAATGACATCATCGACAAGGGCGGCATTTATGCCCTGATGGGGCCCACTGGTGTGGGCAAGACCACGACTACCGCGAAGTTGGCTGCCCGCTGTGTTCTGCGCCATGGGGCCAACAAGGTGGCTTTGGTGACGACCGACAGCTACCGGATCGGGGCTCACGAACAGCTGCGTATTTACGGCCGTATCCTCGGTGTGACCGTGCATCTGGCCAAGGATGCCGAAGAGCTGCATCAGATTCTGACGGAGCTCAAGCACAAGCACATGGTGCTGATCGATACCATGGGGATGAGCCAGCGAGACAAGTTGGTTACGGAACTCAATACCATGCTCTCCGACTGTGCGGTGCGGCGCCTGTTGGTGCTTTCCGCTACCTCACGGGGCGATACGTTGGATGACGTGGTGCAAGCCTATCGGGGCGACGATCTGGCGGGTTGTATTCTCACCAAGGTGGATGAAAGCGCCAGTCTGGCGCCTGCTTTGGACGCCATCATGCGCCATGGGTTGAAGTTGCATTATGTTTCCAACGGTCAGCGAGTACCCGAGGATCTGCATCTGCCCAATCGCGCTTATTTGCTGCATCGTGCCTTCAAGGAAAATCAGGATAGCGCTCACCGGCTGGATGGCCTGGAGCACGGCCTGATGATGGCTAATGCCGGGCTGATGGCGGCAGGTGGGCGGCGTGGCTGATTTTCGCCACGATCAGGCCGCGGGCCTGCGACGTCTGTTCAACCGTTCCCAACTGCGCGTGGTCAGCTTTGCATCCGGAACTCCTTCTGTAGGCCAGACCTCCGTAGTGGCCAACGTGGCTGTGGCTTTGGCGCGTCAGGGACAAGAGGTCCTGGTTGTGGACGAGAATGCCGGGGCCAATCATATGGGTGCCTTTTTTGGCATTCATCCGCCCGGTGATCTGCTGCAGGTCATCAACCGGCAACGTACCCTTGAGCAGGTCATGTTCAGCCCGGTCCCGGGCATGAACGTGCTGCCGGCCGGTTTCGCCGCCCGTCAAATGGGACGCCTGAGTCGGGCCCAGCAGAAAGCCATGCTCGATACCATGAACGCTTTGGAGCGTCCCGTGGATGTCATTCTGGTGGATGCGAGCGCTGATCACGCCCTGGGCTTTTCTCCCTGGTGTCTGGCTGCAGGGGAAACGGTCGTGGTGGTCTCGGGAACCGGGGCCTCTATTACCGATTCCTATGCCCTCATCAAGAAGGTGAGCCAATCCTTTTCCCGCAGAAACTTCCGCATCCTGGTAAATCGGGTGCGGTCCGCTGAGGATGGGCAGGTGATTTTTGGCAATTTGCGTAAAGTAGCGGCGCAAAAAGGCATTGCTCAGCTGGAGTTTGGAGGAGCGGTACCCTCCGACGAACGTCTCCAGCAAGTGGCCCGTCTGTGTCAGCCTATCGTGGCGACTCTGCCCGATGCACCTGCAGCAGAAGCCTTACGGGATTTTGCCGAGGAACTGCTGTGTTGGCCTAATGCAGAATATGAACAAGGTGGGGTCGAACAGTTCATTCAGCAGCTGTTACACTTGAGCCATCACATTACCCCGCATAGTCTGCAAGCATAAATGTATACCGCCGCCGGTCAGCTCGACAGGGAGCAGCTGGTTCAACATTACTCCCCTTTGGTCAAACGCATCGCCCATCACCTGATGGCCCGGCTGCCTGCCAATGTGCAGCTGGAAGATCTGGTGCAAAACGGCATGATAGGCCTGCTGGATGCATTGTCCCGCTATGAGGAGGGGTTTGGGGCCCAGTTTGAGACCTATGCCTCTCAACGCATCCGTGGTGCCATGCTGGATGGCCTGCGGGAGAATGACTGGCTGCCCCGTAATCTACGCCGTGAAATGCGTCGGGTAGAAGCTTCCCTGCAGCCGCTTGAACAGCAACAGGGGCGAGTTCCTAGTGAAGGGGAATTGGCCAGCAGCCTGGGCATGACCCTGGCT
>QKDJ01000281.1 GCA_003252145.1 Azovibrio restrictus | reverse complement strand
ACCAGCCAGAAGGCAGTGGCAAGCACGCCGATCACGGCACCGAAGGTATTGCCGGCATAGAGTGCGGCAAGGGATGAGCTTTTCCCACTGAGCTCGCCAAGGGCCCGTTCCATGGCTGGCAGGGTCGCGCCCATGGCAGCCGTGGCCGGTAGCAGCATCAGGAACGTGCCGAAGAAGGCCACCGACCAGTGCCAGGTTTCAGACGGTTGTGGACCGATGATCTCCACTAACCCAGCCGTGGTTGGTGCCATCAGAAATGCCAGCGCCAGGCTCCACAGGCCCATGGTTGCCTCGCATCCGGCATACCAGCGGCCTGGGTGGGGGCTGCGATCGATGCGCGGGCCAAGAAGCAGGGCGCCCAGGGCCAAGCCACCAAAGAAGGCCGCAACCACGGCCAGGACGGCTGCGGCTTCATGGCCCAGCCAAAGGGCGCTTTGTTGGGTCCAAACGATCTGGTACCCCAGCGCTGCAAAGCCGGAGGCCACCATGAGGAGGAGGGCAAGTCTGCGTCGGCCTTCCCTAGACCCTGTCGCTGCAAACCTTGGCGCCTTGACTGCTGCTACGGTGACCTGTGCCACGTCAGCCACTGAAGGAGATCGAGTAGCCCCAGGAATCCAGTCGGGTCGGAATGGCGTTGAAGGGCATGGTCATGCGCCGTTCGCCACGGTTGGGTGGCACGGAATGCATCAGGTAGCTGGGGAACATCACCAGATCACCTGCTTCCGGCTGGGGGCTGATCCACCGCTCTGCGTTGTAGGGGCTGACCGTGACGCCTTTGTGATCGTTCTTGAACGAATACTCGATGCCCCCTGGTGACTTCATGAATACCGTACGGGACTCCGGGTGGGTAGGGGTGAGGTAAATCACGCCGGAGATGAAGCTGTTGGCGTGGTTGTGCATGGCCTGGTGGCCGCCGTAGTCCATGACATTCACCCACATTTCCTTCAATGACCACCCTAGACGTTCGCCAAAGAGCACGCTGCCGAACTCGACAACATGAGGAACCAGCTGTGTCGCCGCGTCTACCAGCAGAGGGCTGTCACTGGGACGTAGCATGGCCGTGTGGGTCAGGTTGTCCGAGGAGTTGTTGTCCTGCTTGGCGAGGGTGCTGAAATGCTCGACCAAGCCTCTGACCAGGTCGGGCCCAAGGGCCCCGCGCACGCGCATGACCGGCGTGGGAAAAATGCCGAAGACTTCCGGTTGCATGATCAGGGGGAGTTTCAGGGGGGGGGGTCACTAGGATGGAAAAGCGGCAGTGATCATAGATGCGAATTGTGATGGATTCGTGACAGCCGTACTTCCTGGTGTGGAATGCAGAAATCGCCTTTTTGTACGGCCAACACTTGCTGCCCAAGCGGCACCGTTGATGGGTTTTCGGAGGTGAATGTCAGTAAAAAAAAGTTAATGCAAATTTCACAGAACGTGCCAAGTCGGGCCCTACGCTGTCGTCGGGAATTTTGTTCCCAATCCCTACAAGACACCCGCGCAGAGACATTCAGTCAAGGAGTAATCCGATGCATCACGTATTCAACAAGAGCCCCATCGCCTTGGCGGTGGCCACGGCCTTTGGTGCGGCCTTCATGGTCGCAACGCCTGGTGTTGCCAGTGCAGACCATAAAGCTTTTGGTACTAAAGCTTCCGGTACCTATGTGACCGGTGATTTCCACAACCACACCACCTGTTCAGATGGTTCCATCTCCATTCAGAAGTTGGTGAAGAAATCCACCGGAAAGAGTGATGGCAATTTCGGACTGGACTGGTTCGTCCAGGCAGGGCACGGCGGTAGCGGCAACCGCAACTGCACGCTGGTAGAAGATGCCAGCCTGGCCACCCCTGCGTACCCCTTGGTGACTGACGGCGCTGGCCAAGTGGTGGGCCCCAATACGACTTGGCAGAATACCCCCGCCTCTGCGGGTGGCCCTATCGAGCCTGCCGGCCTGGTCTCCGGATCCTATCCGAACCAGAGAATGTGGCGCTGGCAAGCCCTGCAGGAGTATTCCTATCCAGTCCTGGAGTACCTGAGTGCAAAGGACAACATCCCCCTGTTCCTGGGTGTTGAGACCGTCGCGCCTGGTCACGAGCACGTCTCTGTGTCGGTCATCACCGGTCAAATGCCAACCGTCAGAAAACATGGCCCCATGCCGGGCAGCTTTGCCGCCATGGGCAATGCCGATGCCTTGGCCCAGTGGGAATACTGCTTCGACCGTAATGACACCGACAACAGCCGTGGTGCCGGCAACAATTGGAATTGTTCCGTGCCGGGCAGTGCCAATGATATGGACGCCAACTGGGATGCCACCGGCCAGAAGCTTGGCAAGATCAGCAACCATGGAGATCTGGGGCATCAGAAGACCCTTGAAGGTCTGAAATGGATGGTGGAATACCACCCGGATGGCAGCTACTACGTACCTGCCCACCTGGAGCGTGCGGGTCCCTTCAACCCCAATGGCAGCAATGGCTTCGACGTGAACGATCTGCGCGACTTCAACAACACTGCGCCATTCATCGCTTTCGGTTTTGAAACCCAGCCGGGGCATGGCGCCTCTTCCGACCGCGGTGAGTACTATCCCAGCCGGAATAATTTCGGCAGCGGCGAGCGCAAGGATTCCGTCGGTGGCACGACCTGGGGTGGTACTGGCGTCTATGGTGCCCAGATTGGTGGTGTGTGGGATGCCCTGTTGGGCGAAGGCCGCAACTGGTGGTTCTTTGCCAGCTCCGACTGGCACAACCGTGGCAGCTTCGGTGCCGATGACCGCCGCTCGACCCAGGACTTCTACCCCGGTGAGTACCAGCGTGACTTTGTGATGGTCAGCAACAACGGTAGGAAGCTTACGCCCCAGGCCATCGTTGATGGCCTGCGCACCGGCAACAGCTTTGCCGCCAGCGGCCAGCTGATCGACCGCCTGGCTTTCGTGGCCTGTGTTGGCAACCCTTCACCCCATGGCCGCAATGAATCGGCGCTGGAGTCTCTGGCCTTGAATGCCGCCATGGGCAACACGGACGTGAGCTACAAGGGCTGCGCCACCATGGGTGAGAAGCTGGAGGTGCCGAAGGGCAAGGATGTCGTGGTGGCCATCGTGGTTCGCGATCCCGAGGGAACCAGCAACTCTCCCTACTCCTTCCCCAATCCGTCTCTCATGCAGATCGGTGTCAATCAGCCTCTGAACAAGCCGGTGCTGGACCACGTGGATGTGATTCGTGGCATGGTGACCAGCCTGCCCAAGCTGCCGGGTGA
Organism: Azovibrio restrictus; assembly: GCA_003252145.1. Taxonomy (GTDB): domain Bacteria; phylum Pseudomonadota; class Gammaproteobacteria; order Burkholderiales; family Rhodocyclaceae; genus Azovibrio; species Azovibrio restrictus_A. Next base: position 34 of record QKDJ01000281.1, on the reverse strand, counting down.
TGCGGATTATGCCGGCGCCTGGCCCAACACCTGG
>QKDJ01000255.1 GCA_003252145.1 Azovibrio restrictus | reverse complement strand
GGAGTCTTCCCGCAAGGGACGGTGTGTCGCGCAAATCAAGGCAAAGTCCACGGGAATGGAACGACTACTACCCAAGGGCATCACCTGACGCTCCTGCAACACCCGCAGTAGCCGCCCCTGGGAGGCCAGGGGCATGTCGCCGATCTCATCCAGAAACAAGGTTCCTCCATGGGCTTCCCGCAACCGCCCCAGAGCACCTTCCTTGCGTGCCCCCGTGAAAGCGCCGGGCACGTACCCGAACAACTCGGCCTCAATCAAACTCTCAGGCAGGGCTGCACAATTGACGGCCACAAAAGGCTGTTCCTTCCGGCTACCGGAGCCATGCATGGCCTGGGCAAACAGCTCCTTGCCCACGCCAGACTCTCCATGCAGCAAAACCGGGATGGGTTTATCCAGCACCTTCCTGGCCTTACTAATAGCTGAAGCCAGGCGATCATCTCCGGTATCCAGGGCACTCAGGGCATCCTCCGGACGCAGGACGGGCTGAGTGAAGGCCTGGGTCTTGGCAGGCAGGGAAAGCACAGCCGACTCCCCGGATACCCGGATGAAAACCTGCCCTCCCCGCTGCAGCCCCACCAGTTGCGCCTGTCCTGGATGACGCCGCCCCCAATCCAGCAAATCCCCGAGTCGGGTATCGAAAAGACGCTGCAAGGGGGTAGCCCCCAGATCGGCGGCTCCCAGGCCCAACATGGACAAGGCCGCCTGATTGGCCCCGATCAGCCAGCCATCTTCTGAAATCGCCAGCAATCCCTCGGCAAAACTGCCGATACCCTCCACCCGGGCATGCATATGTATGCGCAGCCCCTTGTCGTGCCGGGCCAGCAACAGGTGGTTCTCGATCATCTGGGCAGCTGTGCGCACCAGCCCCCGGGTGTGGGGATGGTAATTGCGCTGGTCTCCGGAAATATCCAGGACCCCCAGCACCTGCCCGGCAGGGTCAAACAGAGGCGCTGCCGTACACGTGAGGAAACCATTGCGCTCAAGGAAGTGTTCGCCTCCGCGAATTTCCACCACCCCCCGTTCCACCAGCGCCGTACCAATGGCATTGGTTCCCCGATGCTGCTCTTGCCAGGAAACCCCGGGCATGAGAGCCACCCGCTCAGCCTTGCTGAGAAAATCCGAATCCCCTAGGGCATGCATGAGAAAGCCCTGACGGTCCGCCAGAATGACCATGCTGTGGGAATCGCGCACCTGGGCAAACAGGTGTTCCATGACCGGACGAGCGTGGGCCAGCAGATCCCTCTGGCCATCCAGCCCCTGACGCAGGGCCGTTGCACCCAGGTGATGGACTTCCTGCATGCGACTCCCCGGCACCAGCCCCGCATTGCGACTGCGCTGCCAGGAACGGACCAGGCCTTCATCTACAAGACCCGGAGGCAACTGTTCAGAGTCCAGGAACAGGCGCCGCGCCTGACGCAAGCGTGCCTCCTGGGGATGTACGGGAACAACCATGTCTCCTCCTGCTCCGCCCAATCTGAAATGCCGGGTCTAAATGAGAATAGGTCTTAGGGTATAGGAAGTCCTTTCCTGAATTCAATGACTTCCCCTGCAATTTCCCATCAACTGTTCCATTTCGTTACACCTGTCACACCCAGGCGTTTCCCCCTGAAACAACACGGGAAAATATGCTGCTGCGCAGCAAATCAAACTATCGAATATCAAATACCGATAAATCAAACACATGCCCCAGCCCACGCGGCACTGGCACGCCCTTTGTTACAAGACGATGAGGACGCATACAGCGTCCTTTCAATTAAAACGAGGAGACAAAATGATTTACGCACTGCCTGGCGCCGCTGGCGCGCCCCATTCCTTCAAGACCCAGTACGACAATTTCATCGGCGGCAAGTGTGTTGCTCCGGTACGTGGCGAATACTTCGAAGTCATCACGCCTATCACCGGCAAGGCCTTTACCAAGGCAGCCCGCTCCGGTGCAGAGGATGTGGAACTGGCCCTGGATGCCGCCCATGCCGCTGCCGACAAATGGGGTAAGACCTCGGTCACCGAACGCTCCAACCTCCTGCTCAAGATCGCTGACCGCATCGAAGCAAATGTGGAGAAACTGGCCTACGTGGAAACCGTGGACAACGGCAAGGCCATCCGGGAAACCCTGAACGCCGACATTCCCCTGGCCGCCGACCACTTCCGTTACTTCGCCGGTTGCCTGCGCTCCCAGGAAGGCTCCATTTCCGAAATCGACGAGCACACCATCGCCTACCACTTCCACGAACCCCTGGGGGTCGTGGGCCAGATCATCCCCTGGAACTTCCCCATCCTGATGGCTGCCTGGAAGCTGGCCCCAGCCCTGGGCGCCGGTAACTGCGTGGTGCTGAAGCCCGCCGAATCCACTCCCATCTCCATCCTGGTGCTGGTGGAGCTGATCGCCGACCTGCTGCCTCCTGGCGTGCTCAACATCGTCAATGGCCTGGGCCGGGAAGCCGGCATGCCCCTGGCCACCAGCCGCCGCATTGCCAAGATCGCCTTCACCGGCTCCACCGCCACTGGCCGGGTCATCGCCCAGGCCGCTGCCCAGAGCCTGATCCCCGCCACCCTGGAACTGGGCGGCAAGTCCCCCAACATCTTTTTCCCGGATGTGGCCGCAGCCGACGATGACTTTCTGGACAAGGCCATCGAAGGGCTGGTCCTGTTCGCCTTCAACCAGGGTGAAGTGTGTACCTGCCCCAGCCGTGCCCTGATCCACGAATCCATCTACGACCAGTTCATGGAACGGGTCCTGGCCCGGGTTTCCGCCATCAAGCAGGGCAGCCCCCTGGATACGGACACCATGATGGGTGCCCAGGCCTCTCTGGACCAGATGAACAAGATCATGTCCTACCTGGAAGTGGGTCGTCAGGAAGGCGCCCAATGCCTGATCGGTGGTGACCGCTCCCACCGGGACGGCGATCTGGCTGGCGGCTATTACATCCAGCCCACCCTGTTCAAGGGCCACAACAAGATGCGTATCTTCCAGGAAGAAATCTTTGGCCCGGTGCTGGCCGTGACCACCTTCAAGACCGAAGCCGAAGCCCTGGAAATTGCCAACGACACCCCCTACGGCCTGGGCGCCGGGGTCTGGAGCCGGGACGGCAACACCGCTTACCGCATGGGCCGGGGCATCAAGGCGGGCCGGGTGTGGACCAACTGCTACCACGCCTACCCGGCTCACGCCACCTTCGGCGGCTACAAGGAATCCGGCATCGGCCGCGAAACCCACAAGATGATGCTGGATCACTACCAGCAGACCAAGAACCTGCTGGTCAGCTACAGCCCTAAGGCCCTGGGCTTCTTC
>QKDJ01000098.1 GCA_003252145.1 Azovibrio restrictus | reverse complement strand
CTGGGGATGGCCGATGTAGAAGCCGGATACGGAAGCGGCGGGAGTCATGGCGCAGGATTCGGTCAGGCCCATGCCGATGCGGGATTCGGCTTCCAGCAGGCGGAAGATTTCCCGCTTGGCCGTGTGGTCCGGACAGGCGGGGTAGCCGGGAGCGGGGCGGATGCCTTCGTAGCTTTCGGCGATCAGGGCCTCGTTATCCAGGGCTTCGTCTGCCGCATAAGCCCAGAAATTGAGGCGCACTTCCCGGTGCAGCCATTCGGCGGCAGCCTCGGCAAAACGGTCCGCCAGGGCCTTCAGCATGATGGCGCTGTAATCGTCGTTGGCGGCTTCGAAGGCCTTCACACGCGCTTCAATACCCAGCCCGCCGGTTACGGCAAAAGCGCCGGCCCAGTCGGGCACGCCACTTTCCTTGGGTGCCACGAAGTCGGCCAGAGCCAGGTTCTGGCGCCCTTGGGGTTGCTTGTGCTGCTGACGCAGGCCTAGCCAGCGACCCTGTTCCTGGGTGCGGCTTTCGTCCGTGTAGAACACCAGATCGTCGCCTTCTCGGGCGGCGGGCCAGAGGGCAAACACACCCTTGGCCTCCAGCCATTTTTCCTCGACGATCTTTTTCAGCATGCTGCGGGCGTCCGCATAAAGCTGCCGGGCGGTTTCGCCCACCGTTTCGTTATCAAGAATGGCGGGGAAGCGACCTGCCAGATCCCAGGTCTGGAAGAAGGGGGTCCAGTCGAAAACTTCCAGCAACTGGGCCAGATCGAACTGGATTTCGTGCAGACCGGGGCGGCGGGGAGCCAGAGGACGGAATTCCCTGTTCCACGTGAAACCGTTGGCCCGGGCTTCGTCCAGGGTCACCAGGGTGGCGCCCTTGCGACCCGCATGTTCCTGGCGCACGGTTTCATATTCCTTGGCCAGTTCTTCCCGATAGGTGGCCTGTTGTTCCTGGGAAAGCAGGCGGGTAACCACGCCCACGGCCCGGGAGGCGTCGGGTACATAGACCACGGTGCCTTCGTAATTGGGGGCGATCTTGATGGCCGTGTGGGCCCGGCTGGTGGTGGCGCCACCAATGAGCAGGGGCACATCGAAACCCTGGCGCTGCATTTCCGCAGCCACGTGCGTCATTTCCTCCAGGGAGGGGGTGATGAGGCCGGACAGGCCGATGGCCTGGGCGCCATGTTCCCGGGCCGCATTGAGAATCTTGTCGGTGGACACCATGACGCCCAGGTCCACCACCTCGTAACCATTACAGCCGAGCACCACGCCGACGATGTTCTTGCCGATGTCGTGCACGTCGCCCTTCACGGTGGCCATGATGATCTTGCCCTTGGAGGCGGCGCCGGTCCGGGCCTTTTCTTCCTCGATGAAGGGAATCAGGTGGGCCACGGCCTGTTTCATGACCCGGGCGGATTTCACCACCTGGGGCAGGAACATCTTGCCGGCCCCAAAGAGGTCGCCCACGGTGTTCATGCCGCTCATCAGGGGACCTTCGATGACGGAGAGGGGCGGCCTGCCAGCAGCAGCCAGTTGGGCTCGAACTTCTTCCGTGTCTTCCACCACGAAATCGGTGATGCCCTTCACCAGGGCATGTTCCAGACGCTTGTCCACGGGCATCTGGCGCCAGCTCAAGTCGGGGCCTGTGTCCTTGGCCTTGCCTTCTTTCACGGTCTGGGCGAATTCCACCAGAGCTTCGCCGGCGCCTGAGTGGCGGTTCAGCACCACATCCTCCACCTTGGCCCGTAGTTCCGGTTCCAGGTCGTCATAGACGCCCAGCATGCCGGCATTGACGATGCCCATGGTCATGCCAGCCTGGATGGCGTGGTACAGGAAGACCGTGTGGATGGCTTCCCGCACCGTATCGTTACCGCGGAAGGAGAAGGAGACATTGGAGACGCCACCGGAAATCTGGGCGTAGGGCAGATTCTGGCGAATCCAGCGGGTGGCTTCGATGAAGTCCACCGCGTAGTTGTCGTGCTCCTCGATACCCGTGGCGATGGCGAAGATGTTGGGGTCGAAGATGATGTCCTGGGCCGGGAAGCCGATACCCACCAACAGGTCGTAGGCTCGCTTGCAGATTTCGGTCTTGCGGGCGTAGGTGTCAGCCTGGCCCTTTTCGTCGAAGGCCATGACGATGACGGCGGCCCCGTAGCGACGGGCCAGCTTGGCCTGTTCCAGGAACTTGGCTTCCCCTTCCTTCATGGAAATGGAATTGACGATGCCCTTGCCCTGGATGCACTTGAGGCCGGCCTCGATCACCTCCCACTTGGAGGAGTCGATCATGATGGGCACCCGGGCGATGTCCGGCTCCGAGGCAATCAGGTTGAGGAAGCGGCTCATGGCGGCCATGGAATCCAGCATGGCCTCGTCCATGTTGATGTCGATGACCTGGGCACCGTTTTCCACCTGCTGGCGGGCCACGGCCAATGCATCGTCGTAGCGTCCTTCCAGCACCATGCGGGCGAAGGCCCGGGAGCCGGTCACGTTGGTGCGCTCACCCACATTCACGTACAGGCTGCCGGGGCCCACATTGAAGGGCTCCAGGCCGGACAAGCGCAGTTGGGGCTGGATAGCAGGCAGGGGACGGGGGGTGACGGGGGCCACGGCCTTGCTGATGGCGGCAATGTGGTCGGGGGAGGTGCCACAACAGCCGCCCACGATATTCACGTAGCCATGCTTGGCCCAGTCGGCGATTTCCTCGGCCAGTTGTTCGGGGGTTTCGTCGTAGCCGCCAAAGGCGTTGGGCAGACCCGCGTTGGGGTGGGCGGAAACGTAGCAATCGCAGACCCGGGACAGTTCTTCCACGTACTGGCGCAGCTCCTTGGCCCCCAGGGCGCAATTGAGGCCGAAGGACAGGGGCTGGATGTGGGACAGGGAATTCCAGAAGGCCTCGGCGGTCTGGCCCGACAGGGTGCGGCCAGAGGCATCGGTGATGGTGCCGGAAATCATGACTGGCCAGCGACGGCCAGCCTTGTCGAAGAAGCTTTCGATGGCGAACAGGGCAGCCTTGGCATTCAGGGTGTCGAACACCGTTTCCACCAGCAGCAGGTCGGCACCGCCTTCCACCAGGCCGGTGATGGCCTCGAAATAGGTGGCTACCAGGGCGTCAAAGTTGACGTTGCGGTAGCCCGGGTCATTCACGTCCGGGGAAATGGAGGCCGTGCGGCTGGTGGGGCCAAGCACCCCGGCCACGAAACGGGGCTTGGCGGGATTCCGGGCGGTGAATTCGTCACAGACCTGACGGGCCAGACGGGCCCCCTCAAAGTTCAGCTCGTAGACCACCTCGGTGAGGTTGTAGTCT
>QKDJ01000197.1 GCA_003252145.1 Azovibrio restrictus | reverse complement strand
CCTGGAATGCCGCTTTTTTGCCTACCGCTTGGTTTCAGGCTCCAATCGGCGCTGATTTTCGCCGGGCCCCTGGCCCGGTGATCCCCACCTCCCGATTTCAACTGTCATTGTTATTGTGGAAAAATAACCCTGTTTGACCACTGAAAGGAAATTCATGACCCCCACCCGATCCCTACTGGCCCTGACCCTGTTAGCCCTTTTGAGCGCCTGCGGCGGCAAGGAAGAGCCCAAGGCCATGCCCGAACAGACGACCGAAGCAGCCCCCGCCACCGCTGAAGCCCCGGCCGCAGAAACCATGATTGAAGGAACCCCCGCCCCTGGCGCAGACGTGGATGCCCCCGCCTTGTTCGCCTCCCGCTGCGCCAGCTGCCATGGCGAAATGGCCGAAGGCAAGGACGGCAACCCCGCCCTGGACAAGCTCACCAGCGCCGACATCCAGACCAAGCTGGACGCCTACCGCAGCGGCCAGACCATGGGCCCCAAAACGGCCATCATGGCCCCCATGGCCAAGAGTCTGACGGACGAGCAGATCGCCGCGCTGTCCAGTTACCTGGGTAGCTGACACAGGCTTTCCAATGACGGCAAGGGCCCCCACGGGGGCCCTTTTTCATAGGTGTCCGGAATGGGTAGTTGATACTCACTGGGACAGGGGATTACGAATTCACTTTCAATAAAGTCGTTGAGTGTTGAAGCAACTTGGACCTCAAGGTCACAAAGAACCTGTTGCCGCCATATCCAACATCCTTCTGCCCTCACCTGTTACCGGCTTGGGTTTCAGTTACCCGGAAGGGGATGGGCTATCCGCCAATGGCCCAAGGCCTCCTCGGCCGCTTCCAGGGTGGGGAGCAATCGCACGACTTGTGCTTGGCTGGATAGACGTGCAGTACCGGCGCCTCCCGCCCAGATCTCGACTCCCTCAGGCAGGCGTGCGCTGAGTTCCGCCAGGGCCGGGGGTATGCGCCGCCGGGCAAAGGCCGCGCTGAAGGAAAGCACCACAGCGTCCACATCATGGGCCCCGGCAGCCTTGCAGAGGTCGTCCATCGGTGTCTGGGCACCCAGGGAGATGCAATGGGCGCCGTCCAGAGCCAGCACCGAGGCCACCATGAGCAGGCCCAGGCTGTGGGCTTCCCCCGGCAAGGTGCTGAGCAGCAGACGTGGACGTCCGTCCGGATCGTTGAGGGGGTCCAGCGCGCCTCGCAGCAGGCCCTGCACCACCTCCGAGTAAAGGTGTTCCTCGTGGATTTCCAGTTGGCCCCGGGCCCAGGATTCGCCAACCTCCTTCGTGATTGGGGCAATGCTGTCCTGGACAAAACGACGCAATCCTTGTTGCTGCAGTAGCCTGGAAAGCTGGCGCTGAAGGGCCTTGGGGTCATGCTTTCTGAGCAAATCCAGGGTCTCGTCGATGGTCTCGCGCCCGGGGGATGCCGGCGTGGTCAAGACTGGGCGGGGTCCCAGTGCCAGCAGTTCCTCGGTGGGACGCCCCACCAGCCTGGAGGGCCGCATGCCTGAGTCCATCAGGCGTTTGATCAGACGAAGGCGAGCCACCTGCTCCACAGGGTAGAGGCGTTCACCGTGGCCATCCCGCAAGGGCAAAGGGAAGCCATAGCGGCTCTCCCACTTGCGCAGCACGTCCTTGGAGAGTCCGGTCTCCCGCTCTACCGCGGCGATGTTCAAAGAGAGGTCTTCTGTGTTCATTTGTCCAGGACAAAATGGTTGACAGTCGTTTTATTGCTGCCTATCTTAGAGCCATGTTCATTCTTGTCCAGGACAATGTCATGAATAACCCAACTTTGTCATAGGGTGCCCAACTCCGAATCCACCGTGGATTTCCAGTCCTGGCAGGCATCCTTCTGCTCTTGGGGGCTTTGCTGGCAGCCCAGCACGCCCGGGCGGGAGATTGCCCGCAGCTCCTGAGTCATACCTTCGGCAGCCTGCAGACCGGCCAGCCTCAGGACCTGTGCGCTTATGCCGGCAAGGTGGTGCTGGTGGTGAACACGGCCAGCTATTGCGGCTACACGGACCAGTACGCCCCCCTTGAATCCCTCTACCGGCAATACAAGGACCAGGGATTGGTGGTGCTTGGCTTCCCATCCAATGACTTCGGTGGCCAGGAGCCCGGAAGCAATAAACAGATCGCCAAGTTCTGCCGGCTGACCTACGGCGTGGAATTCCCCATGTTTGAAAAATCCAGGGTGGTGGGCGAGGGGCGCAATGCGCTCTTTACGGCACTGCATCACCTGACAGGGCAGCAGCCCCGGTGGAATTTCCACAAATACCTCATCGACCCGGATGGCAAACAGGTCCTCAGTTTCGAGTCGGCCATTCCTCCCAGCGACCCCAAGTTGATGCAGGAAATCCGGCGGATGCTGGACGCCCGCAAGGTGGTCAGGCGAACCACATGAGTCCATCGCCATTCAGCGCCCCCATTGACCTCCCGTGGCCTCCCCTCGCAACACGAACAAAGGCAGGAATTCTCCATGACAGCAGCCGCCCGCATTGCCATCGATTGGGTTGAACAGGGCCTGGTGCCCGATACCGTCATCCGGCAAGGCATACGCCGTTTGCTGGCCAGGCGGTTGCATGAAATTGCCGCAATGGATTGTGAGGCAGGCGCCGAATCGGAGGAGGCCGTGCTGAAGGCTATGCGTGCCAGCCCCATCGCCCTGGTACCTGAACTGGCCAACACTCAGCACTATGAAGTGCCTGCCAACTTTTTCGAGCAGGTGCTGGGCCCTCGCGGCAAGTACAGCGCATGTCATTGGGGCCCGGGAGTAACAGACCTGGCCGGGGCCGAGGAACAGGCCCTGGCCCTGACCTGCGAGCATGCGGACTTGGCAGACGGCCAGGACATCCTGGAACTGGGGTGCGGCTGGGGTTCACTGAGCCTGTGGATGGCGGAACACTACCCCGCAGCCCGGGTGACAGCGGTATCCAATTCCCGCTCGCAGAGGGATTTCATCGTCAATCGCGCGTCGCGCATGGGTTTGAAAAACCTGCGGGTGATCACCGCGGACATGAACGACTTCGACATCGATTCACGCTTCGATAGGGTGGTGTCGGTGGAAATGTTCGAACACATGCGCAACTGGCGTGCCTTGTTGGCCAGGGTGCATGACTGGCTGAAGCCGGAAGGACGTTTCCTCATGCACGTGTTCTGCCACCGCTCCACACCCTACTTCTTTGAGGAACAGGGCCCCACGGACTGGATGAGCAGGCACTTCTTCAGCGGTGGGATGATGCCCAGCGATGACCTGCCCCTGCGCTTCCAGGAGCACCTCACACTGTTGAGTCGCTGGC
>QKDJ01000109.1 GCA_003252145.1 Azovibrio restrictus | reverse complement strand
TGGTAGAGACCGGGGCTGGCCTTCTTGATGAACATTTCCGTGAATTGCACCACGGAGGCGATCACCAGGATGAAAGTGAGGATGCGCAGGAAGGTGAGGCCGAAGGGGACCAGGAGCCAGTGCTCCAGCATCCAGCTGGCGGCGGAGGCCAGGGTCAGCACGAAGGTGGTGGCCATACCCATGCCCAAGGCGCTGTCCATGCTCTTGGATACGCCCATGGCGGGACACAGGCCCAGGAACTTGATTAGCACCACGTTGTTGACCAGGGCCGTGGAAATCAGGAGAAGTACCAGTTCGCTCATGGTGGCGAATCTCTGCGGAGGTTGAGGTATGTGCCCCTCTGCAACTGGTGTGCCAGCTTGTATCTATATCCTTTGTCAGTGTTGAATCCCCCGTTCCTGGCGGCCTGCAAGGGCTTTGCACCAGTGTGGTGCGATTTCGCGTACCATTTTTGTCGTAAAGCCTACAGTGGTGCCTGTGGGATAGGCGCCAATCCTCTGGGGGCCTTGTAGGGCTTGGGTTTGTTCTTTTTTACTTTTCTTGTGGCATAGAACGTGCTGAACTAGTGCCATTGTGCTCAATCCTGGAGTCGTTTCATGAATCTCAAGCCACCACCCAAGGTCAATACCGACCTGCCTAGTGAAGTGTTCCGGCAGGCGGTGGCCCAGGCCGATGTGGCAATCTCCATCACCGATCCCCACGCCAACATTCTTTATGTGAATGAGGCTTTCAGTCGGGTGACCGGTTATAGCCCTGCCGAGGCAGAAGGCTGCAATGAATCCATTCTTTCCAATCACACCACCCCGCGGGAGGTGTATCAGAAAATGTGGACCAGTTTGGCGGAAGGGCACCCCTGGCATGGCCGGCTACTGAATAAGCGCAAGGATGGCAGCCAATATCTGGCGGAACTGGTCATTGCTCCTGTGCTCAATGATGAAGGGGGCATTGCCCATTTTCTGGGTATGCATCGGGATATTTCCGAGCTCCACAGTCTGGCCTGTCAGGTCCAGAATCAGAAGGCCTTGATTGAGTCTGTAGTGGATGGAGCGCCCGTCGCCATGGCGCTGCTGGATGAGCACGGGGTGGTCGTGCTGGATAATCAGGCCTACAAGCGGCTGGTGGCCGACCTGGGCGTCAAGGAGCCTGCCCACCAACTGCTGGAGTCGGCAGTCCCCGACTGGCGCAATCAGTTACTGGAGCGGGATAACGTGAAAGGCTTTGCCCCCCGGGAAATGCGGGTGGACCGGCCCGCTGGTTCGGCCCGCTGGCTTTCCTGCTCGGCCCTGCCCATTGCCACTCAGGATGAGCGCGCCGACGGCTTTTACGAGGAAACGCCTCGCCATTACCTGTTGCTGGTGGTCAATGATGTGACGGCAGTGCGCCAGGGGCAGGAAAAGGCCCGTCTGGCAGCCCTGCGCAACATGATGGCGGAAGAGGAGCATTCTGCTGCCATGCGGGAAAGCCTGTCCGCTGCCCTGTTCCGTCTGGAGGGGCCCATGAATATCATGACCTCCGCCGTGGGAATGCTGCGTAGCCGCGAGCCGGCCATGGCCAGTGCCCTGGAGTCTGCCCTGTCCGAAGGGCGTTCTCATCTGGAAGACCTACGCCAGTTGATTCCCATGGATACCCGGGAAGCCATGACCCCGGTGAATCTCAACGAGGTCCTTCGGGATGTGCTGGACGTCTGCACGCCCCGTTTGCTGACTAATGGCATTACCGTAAATTGGCAGCCGGCGCCCACCTTGCCGGCCATCGTGGGGCGTCCCATGCAGTTACGCTCCACGTTCAAGGCCCTGGTGGACAACGCCATGGATGCCATGGCCCAGAAGGGCTGGCGGCAAAGGGATTTGAGTCTGACCACTTCTCTGGACAAGGACATGGTCAAGGTTTGTGTCGATGACCGGGGGCCGGGTATTCCGCCGGAACTGCGGCTCAAGGTTTTTGAACCTTTCTTCACCACCCGTGGCAATCAGGGCCAGCACTTGGGCACCGGTTTGCCTCGGGCCCAACAGGCGGTATCCGATCACGGGGGCATCCTGGAACTCTTGGATTTGCCGGGAGGCGGCTGTCGCGCCCAGGTGGAACTCCCTCTGGAAGGGACCTTTGAATGAGCAAGGAAAACTATAACGATCGACCGGACGAGCACGCCTACGGATTTGGCAGCGACACCGGTGGCAACCACAACGAGGCCTACGAACTCCTGCTGTCCCAGATGGATGCGCTGTACGGCGTCAGCCAGGTCTTGTCCCGTTCTCTGGATTACCGGGAGACCATTCAGGAAGTGCTGCGCATTCTGGATGAGTCTGGCGGCCTGACCCGAGGACTGGTCAGTGTGGTGGAGCCCGATGGCAGTCTGCTGGTTCAGTCCGTCCATGGGGTGGACCCCGGTCATTTTGAATCCGTGCGCTACCAGTCCGGCGAAGGTGTCATCGGCTTCGCCATGGAAAAAAATCGCACCATCATCCTGCAGCGGGTGGGGGACGACCGGCGCTTCATCAACAAGATGGGGGTCTATGATCCGGACCTGCCCTTCATCGCCGTGCCCATCAAGGTGGCCGGCAGCTTGAAGGGGGTGCTGGCCGTTCAGCCGGCCCAGGAAGACGATCCCCAACTGGAAGAGCGGGCCCGCTTTCTGGAAATGGTGGCCAATCTGGTGGGCCAAAGCCTGCGGCTTTCCCTCCAGGTGGAGCAGGAAAAACGCTCCCTGCTGGAAGAACGGGACCTGCTGCGCCGCACCGTGCGCCATCAGCACGGTTTCGACAGCGTGGTGGGCCGTTCCGCCGTGATGCGCCGGGTCTTCGATCAGGTGCGTCTGGTGGCCAAGTGGAATACCACGGTGCTGATCCGGGGCGAAACCGGGACCGGTAAGGAACTGATCGCCAACGCCATCCACTACAACTCTCCCCGGGCCCGGGGCCCTCTGGTGAAACTCAACTGTGCGGCCCTGCCCGAGAACCTGCTGGAATCCGAACTTTTCGGCCACGAGCGGGGCTCCTTTACCGGCGCCGTGGGCAGCCGCAAGGGGCGTTTCGAGCAGGCGGATGGCGGCACCCTGTTTCTGGACGAAATCGGCGAAATTTCTCCGGCCTTCCAGGCCAAGCTCCTGCGGGTGCTGCAGGAAGGTGAATTCGAGCGGGTGGGGGGCAGTCGCAGTATCAAGGTGGATGTGCGCATCATCGCCGCCACCCACCGGGACCTGGAATCCGCCGTGGATCTGGGAGACTTCCGGGAAGACTTGTTCTACCGCCTCAATGTGATGCCCCTCTACCTGCCGCCCCTGCGGGAGCGTCTGGAGGACATCCCC
>QKDJ01000235.1 GCA_003252145.1 Azovibrio restrictus | reverse complement strand
GGTGGGTGAGGAAGGTGCCCGCCTGGACAACGGTCAGACCCTGCTGGCCTCCATCGCCGCCGTGGCCCCCTTCGTGGGCCTGTTCGGCACGGTCTGGGGGGTGCATAACGCCCTGGCCGCCATTGGCGTGGAAGGTGCGGCCTCCCTGGAACAGATTGCCGGCCCCGTGGGCGAGGCCCTGATCATGACCGCCCTGGGACTGGCCGTGGCCATCCCCGCAGTACTGGCCTATAACGTCTTTTCCCGCAGCAGCCAGATGTTGTTGGCCGAGCTGGATGCCCTGGCCCATGATCTGCATCACTACCTGATCACCGGCCAGGCCCTGCCGGCCAGTGTACGAGGAGTCTGAGCATGGCTTTCCTGAATCCGGGTGCCGCAGGCCGGGGGGTGCCCCGGGCCGAGATCAACATGATTCCCCTGATCGACGTGATGCTGGTACTGCTGGTCATTTTCATGATCACCGCCCCCCTGCTCACCCATGTGGTCAAGCTGGACTTGCCCAAGGCCAGCTCCCAGCCGGGCCAGGTGGCCGAGAAGGTGGATGTGAGCATCGACGGGGAAGGCCATTATTTCTGGAACGGGGAAGTGCTCTCCCAGGAAACTCTGGAAGGACGTTTCCTGGCCCTGGGCCACAGCAAGCCCGAGACGGAAATTCACCTTTATGCGGACAAGGGTGCCCGCTATGAATTGGTGGCCCAGGTCATGACCCAGGCCTCAAGTGCCGGGCTCAACCGCATCGGCTTCGTCACCCAACCCAATTCCAGTAATTCCGGCCACTGAGCCCAGGAGTCCCCATGAAAGGCGTGCTTCATCCCCATAACGACCGGAGCCTCAATACCTCCGGCAATCCTTCCATCCGCGATCTGGCGGACGCCATTGATCCGTCCCGTCGGCGCTTTCTCCAGAGTAGCGCCAGCGCCGCCAGCCTGGCCGCCGCCGGAGGACTGACCCTGTCGGGCCTGGTAGGTGCCATGGGCGAAGCCCAGGCAGCCCCGGCCAAGGCGGTGGGCATAGGCTTCTCACCCATTGCCCCGGCCCTGGCGGAACAGGGTCGGGTGCCGGATCTGGTCCGGGTGCCCGCCGGGCACAAGGTGGAACTGCTGGTGGCCTGGGGCGACCCCATCATGCCCGGCGCTGCAGCCTACCGGCCCGATGCAGGCAACAGCGCCGCCGAACAGGCCCGTCAGTACGGCATGCACACGGACGGCATGCACTTTTTCCCCCTGGCCCGGGGCCGCAGTGATCAGGGCGTTCTGTGTGCCAACAACGAATACACCCACGAGGCCATCCTCTACCCGGCCGGCCAGTTGGGCGACGATGTGCTGGGCCAGGGCTACAGCATCGAAAAATGCCGCAAGTCCCAGGCCGCCCACGGGGTTTCCCTGTGCGAAATCCGGCAGCAGAACGGCCACTGGCAGGTGCTCACAACTTCCCGCCTCGGACGCCGCATCACGGCCAACACCCCCATGAAGGTATCCGGCCCCGCCGCCGGTCATCCCTTGCTGCAATCCCAGGAATACCGGATCGCCCCGGACGGCTCCTTCCCCACGGGTCGGCAACTGGATGGCCACCGGGCCTTCGGCACCATGAACAACTGTGCCAACGGCATCACCCCCTGGGGCACTTACCTGACCTGCGAGGAAAACTGGAACGGCAATTTCGGCGCCTCCCAAGCCCTGCCCGATGGCAACGATGAAATGGGCGGCATCTACCGCCGCTACGGGCTGGATGCCCAGGGCAAGGGCTATCACTGGCACAAGGTGGACCCCCGCTTTGACCTGAGCCGCAATCCCCGGGAAGCCAACCTGTTCGGCTGGGTGGTGGAAATCGACCCCCTGGACCCCACGTCCACCCCGATCAAGCGCACGGCTCTGGGCCGCTTCAAACATGAAAGCGCCCAGTACGTGGTGGACAAGGATCAACGGGTGGCCTTCTACATGGGGGACGACGAGAAGAACGAGTACATCTACAAGTTCGTCTGCGCCCATCCCTGGCAGCCGGGCAAACCCTCGGCCAACCGGGACATGCTGGATCAGGGCACCCTGCATGTGGCCCGCTTTCTTGCCAACCAAAAGGGTGAATGGATTCCCCTGACCCCGGGCACCCTGGCCCTGGATGGTCGGCCCCTGCGGGAGCACGCCCATTTCGCGGGCCAGAATGACCAGGAAGTGCAGGCCAAGATACTCATCAAGACCCGCATGGCCGCCGATGCCGTAGGCGCCACCATGATGGACCGGCCCGAATGGACCGGCGCCCGCCCTCGTATCAATGGTCAGCGGGAGATCGAGATCTACTGCACCCTCACCAACAACGACCGGCGCGGCACCCTGCCCGCCTCCGCCAACCAGGCCGACGGCAGCACCGCTGCTGCCCAGGCCCGGCCTCCAGTGGATACGGCCAATCCTCGGGGTGACAACATCTACGGCCACATCATCCGCTGGCGTGAAGCCGGTCAGAGCGTGACCGCTACCCGCTTCACCTGGGACCTGTTCGTCCAGTGCGGCGATCAAGCCACGGACAAGAAGACTCGGGCCGACAACGATTACCGGGGCAATATCCCGGCCGACCCTGTCGGCAGTGCCGACATCGGCGCCCCGGATGGTCTCTGGTTCGACTGGTTCGGCCGCCTCTGGGTGCAGACGGACCAGGAAGGGGACGGCCAGGGCAACTGGCAACACCTGGGGGCCAACAGTCTCTCCTGCGCCGACCCGGCCACCCGGCAATTCCGGCGCTTTCTCACGGGTCCCAATCGCTGCGAAGTCACCGGCATCACCATGACCCCCGATGGCCGCCACCTGTTCGTGGGCATCCAGCACCCGGGCGAAGCCGCTCCCGCCGAGGAGCCTACCCGCTATTCGGACTGGCCAGCCAGCCAGTGGTCCCGCCGCTCCGATGGCACCCCTCTACCGGCAGGCCGCCCTCGCAGCGGAGTGGTAGTGATCAGCAAGGAGGATGGAGGAATCGTGGGCAGCTGATGCCCTCTTTTTCCGAATCTAGCCTCCCAGGGACTGGGCCTGGAGGAAATCCACGAAGGTCCGCAATTTGGCCACCAGGTGCAGGCGGGTGGGATAGACCGCGTAGATGTCCGCCGGCATGCCGGACCAGTCGGGCAGCACTCGCTCCAGCACCCCGGAGGCCAGATAGGGCGCGATGTCCCATTCGGAGCGCAGGACGATGCCGTGGCCTTCCAGGGCCCAGTCCGCAGCGATTTCCCCGTGGTTTGCACTCAGGGGCCCGCGTACCTTGACCCGCACTTCCTGCTCCCCCTTGATCAGGGTCCAGGTGTTGTAGGCCATGTCGTTTTCCCGGATGACGATGCAGG
>QKDJ01000183.1 GCA_003252145.1 Azovibrio restrictus | reverse complement strand
CTGAAATTCCCCCCCTTTGCCCAGGGCACCCCGGCCCCTCTGCTGAAACAACCTGACATCTTCAAAGCTGTCAGCAAGGGCGACATCCTGTTGCACCACCCCTTCCAGAGCTTCCAGCCGGTGACGGAATTCATCCGCCAGGCAGCGGAGGACCCCAACGTCCTGGCCATCCGCCAGACCGTGTACCGCACCGGCACGGATTCCGAACTCATGCGCCATCTCATCAAGGCCGCCCAGCGCCAGAAGGAAGTGACCGTGGTGGTGGAACTCCTGGCCCGCTTCGATGAAGAAGCCAACATCAACTGGGCCCAGAAGCTGGAAGAAGCCGGCGCCCATGTGGTCTATGGCGTGGTGGGCTACAAGACCCATGCCAAGCTGGCCCTGGTGGTCCGCCGGGAAGCGGGGGGCCTGAAACGCTACGCCCACCTGGGCACGGGCAACTACCATGCCCGCACGGCCCGCCTCTATACCGATTTCGGCCTGCTCACCTGCCAGCCGGACCTCTGCCAGGACGTCAACGACGTGTTCCATCAGATCACCGGCCTGGGGGATGCGGGCGTGCACAGCCACCTGCTCCAATCCCCCTTCACCATGCATTCCCGCATGGTCAAAGCCATCCAGAACGAGGCTGAACGGGCCCGCGCCGGCGAGAAGGCCATCATCGTCGCCAAGATGAACGCCCTGCTGGAACCCAAGATCATCGCCGCCCTGTATGACGCCTCCCAGGCAGGCGTCAAGATCGACCTCATCGTCCGCGGTGTCTGCGCCTTACGCCCTGGCATTCCCGACGTCTCTGAAAACATCCGGGTCCGCTCCGTCATCGGCCGCTTCCTGGAGCACCACCGCATCTTCTATTTCTGGAACGGCGGCGAGGAAAACGTATTCCTGGCCAGCGCAGACTGGATGGACCGCAACTTCTTCCGCCGCATCGAAACCGGCTTCCCCCTGCTGGACCCCAAGGTAAAGAAACGGGTCATCAACGAAGGCATCAAGCCTTATCTGAAGGACAACGTGCTGAGTTGGGAAATGGAACCGGACGGCAGCTACCACAAGCGGACGCGCCGGGGGCGGGGGTTTGATGCCCAGGCTTATCTATTGCACCTGTTGGGGGGCAAGGGCTAGAAGAGCGCCACTAAATACCATTTGTCTGTCAGGCAGACTTTGAAGCCTCCTCGGAAACCTGGACCAGTCTGAAGTAGAGTTTTCCCCTGAAAGGAAGCTCTACATGAAGAAATCGAAGTTCACCGAACAGCAAATCGTAGCGATCCTCAAAGAGGTCGAACTGGGTGCCCGGGTAGGCGAGACCTGCCGCAAGCACGGCATCTCGGACGCCACCTACTACAAGTGGAAGGCCGCCTACGCCGGCATGGAGGTCTCCCAACTCAAGCAGATGCGTGATCTACAGACGGAGAACGCCCGGCTCAAGAAGATGTATGCCGAGCTGGCCCTGGTGCACAATGCCCTGCAGGACGTTGTTTCCCGAAAGCTCTAGCCCCGGCGCGTAAAGCGGAGTTGGCGGAGGCCTTGGTGGTGGAACATGGTCTGTCCGAGCGGCGGGCCTGTTGTGTGGTGAGGCTGGCCCGATCCAGCCTGTACTACCGACCGGTGCCACGCGACGACACGGCGGTCATCGAAGCGGTCCAGGCCTACATCGCGATCAATCCCCGTCATGGCTTTGGCCTGCAGCATGACAGCTTCAGGCTGCGGGAGGCGCCCTGGGGCAAGACCATGCTGTGGCGGGTGTACTGCCAACTCAAGCTCAATCTGCCGCGCCGGGGCAAGAAACGGTTACCGGAGCGTATCAAGCAACCCTTGGTGGCTGGAGCCTTGCCCAACGACACGTGGAGCTGCGACTTCATGGCCGATGCCTTGTGGAGCGGACGTCGCTTCAGGACATTCAATGTTCTGGACGAATACAACCGCGAGGCCCTGCGCATTGAGGTCGACACCAGTCTGCCTGCTACTCGGGTGGTGCGGGCCTTGAATGAGTTGATCGAACTGCGGGGGAAGCCCAGTCGGCTGCGCCTGGACAATGGCCCGGAACTGGTCAGCCAGGTGCTGGCCCAGTGGGCCAAGGACAACCAGGTGGAACTGATGTTTACCCAGCCCGGGAAACCCACCCAGAACGCCTATATCGAGCGCTTCAACCGCTCTTATCGGACGGAGGTGCTGGATTGCAATGTGTTCGAGTCCCTGGCCGAGGTCAGGTCACGTACGGAGGACTGGCTACACCGTTACAACCATGAAAGACCCATGAGGCCCTGGGCAAGATTCCACCTATCCCATATCGCATGCAAAAATACCCCAACCCTCTACTTCTGAATGGTACGGAATAACAAGGAGGCTTCAGGAATGAAAAGTTGTCCTACGCAAGTGCGGTTTGGCGGAGGACCCTCCGGATGGAATTAGGACATTGGCGGATGAATGTTCATTTGGCTGTATTCGTTCTATTTGTCACTTGTACGTCGCTGACACTATACGGTTGTGGGGAACAGGTATGTCTAGATAACGTGCAGGAGAACTTTGTCGTCACTGATGATTTGGCAGTTTTGCTATCAAAAAATGCATTAGTTGGAATGGGAGTCGATGTTTCGAACATGGAGCCAAAGCCCTATGGTCATGATGGCAAGCTATTTGCGCGTAATAAAATTAACAGTAATGACGGGTACGTATTGTGGGGCAATACATCGGGACCGATGACCTCTGGCTATTCCGTAACCATTCGAAGAAATGGAACAAAAATATATTGTGATGCGGGAAAGAATTTCTAAACAATGGAAAACGAGAAATGGGGTCAGACACGATTATTAGTCTAGGCTTCAACGTATCCGACCTCGGAGCATGAAGCCCCATGGCCTGCCTCCCCCGCTACTTCATTGTCGGTCAGCCTCAGCACATCATCCAGCGTGGCAATAACCGCCAGGTGATCTTTGCTGCTGAAATGTGAGAACCGTGTCTGACTCCTTTTCCTGCCCTATTGCACCTACTGGGGGGCAAGGGCTAGGCAACAATTAGCCGGAAAACTACGGCTTAAAACCTGATTCAAACATGCCGCCTATCCACCAGAAGGCAAAAATCGCCACAACTATCATGATGTAGATGGCCAGTGGCACGGATCGCTCAAGAGCCGAATCCTCAGCGCTCGAAGGGTTCACGTAGACCCGAACTTTGCGACCGGCCTGGTATTCGGCCACCTTACGTTCGGCATAATTTCCAGTCGTGGCCAATTTGCCGTGTGGCAGGATGCGCGACCCAATATATTCGTGCCCTGAAACCATGTAGCTGTAACGCACATAGGGAAAATAGTTCTTGTCGGCATCCGTC
>QKDJ01000296.1 GCA_003252145.1 Azovibrio restrictus | reverse complement strand
AGCCAGGACGTGCCGGACCAACTCCGGCACATCTTCCCGGCGCTCCCGCAGAGGGGGAATGCGTAATTCGATCACGGCGAGCCGGTAATACAAGTCCTGGCGAAAATGTCCCTGCTCCACGCACTCCTTGAGGTTCTTGTGGGTGGCGCAAATAATGCGCACATCCACCTGTTCCTCCTGGGTACTGCCCACCTTGCGCACCCGTTTTTCCTGGATAGCCCGCAGCAGCTTCACCTGCATGGGCAAGGGCAGATCGGCCACTTCGTCGAGAAACAAAGTGCCTCCCTGAGCCGCCTGAAAGAAGCCCTCCCGATCACTTTCGGCGCCGGTGAAAGCCCCTTTGCGATAACCGAAGAACTCGCTTTCCATGAGGTTCTCAGGGATGGCCCCGCAATTGACGGGAACAAAGGGCGCGCCTGAGCGGGCACTGCGCACGTGAATCTGCCGGGCAGCCAGTTCCTTGCCGCTTCCAGACTCACCGGAAATGTAAATAGGAGCCTGGCTGCGGGCCAGCTTCTCCACCAGAGCATCCACCTGGCACATGGCCGGGGAGACCCCTGCCACCAGCCCCTCGGAAACCGGGGCATCACTACCCGGCAGCTTGAGGGCGGATTTCACCAGCGTCCGCAATTGCTCCAGACTGACAGGCTTAGCCAGATAGTCAAAAGCCCCGGCCTTCAAAGCCGCCACGGCATTTTCAGCGCTTCCGTAGGCAGTGATCACGGCCACGGGAATATCACTCCCGGACTCGCTCAAATGGCGCACAATCTGCAAGCCATCTCCATCGGGCAGGCGCATGTCGGTCAGGCAAAGCTGGTAGCTGCCCTGGGCCAGGAAAGCCATGGCTTCGGCCACGGTGCCGGCACAATCGGCAGCAAGCCCCATGCGTGACAGGGTGAGGTCAATCAGTTCGCGGATGTCGGCTTCGTCATCCACCACCAGAACGCGATTCAGCGCTCCTCGGGCTCTACGCTCATGGCCTGGGGCTGACACGGATCACTTCTCCCTTTTAAAACGAAATGGCCACCGGGCCCTTCTGACCCCAATAACAGACGAGCCCCATTGGCTTCGCTCAGTTCCCGGGCAATGTGCAGACCCAGGCCGGTTCCCCGATTGGCGGTGGTAAAGAAGGGCTCGAAAATCTGCTCCCGCAGGTTGCGGGGAATCCCGGGGCCGTCATCAATGATGTGCAATTCTACGCCATCACCCGGCAGCCTCACCTCCAGCCGGACCGCCCCCGCATGACGACTGGAATGGCGCAGGGCGTTGCTCACCAGATTCCAGAGCACTTGATGAAGCTGACCTCGTTCAAAACAAAGCTGGGCCCCGGCAGGCAGTTGCAACTGCAGCACGCTTTCATCCAGATGTTCCTGGGCAATGATTTCCTTGGCGAAGTCGGCCAGATAGCTATCCAGGGAAATCACATCCTGATCCACATTACGCTGACGCCCCAGGACCAGGACGTCCTGAATGATGCGATCCAGGCGCAGGGTGTTGTCCCGGATGATGCGCAGCAGACGTTCCTGCATGGGCCCTCTGGACTCCTCCGCCAGCAGGTCCCCCGCATGGCTGATGGCCGAAAGGGGATTGCGGATTTCGTGGGCGATACTGGCCGTCAAACGGCCCAGGGATGCCAGCTTCAATTGCAAAGCCTGCTCCCGCAGTTTGCCCAGGTCTTCAAGAAAGATCAGTGCCGCCCCATTGGAGCTACGGGTACGGACAAAGCGGGCGGCCATTTCCTGGATGAAGTCACCGCCCAGCTCCACTCGTTTTGCTCCTTCGCCACTGCGCCAGGCCCGATAGCTGCGCGCCAGATCCGGATAACAGCCGGACAAGGTCTCGCCTTCCCGAGCGCCAGATCCGAGAATGGCCTGTGCCCGGGGATTGGTCCGCAGGATGTTGCCTTGTCGATCCACCACCAGCACACCATCCTGCATGCGCTCCAATACCCGACGGCTGATACGCATCTGGTCATCCAGCTCCACACCCCGCCGCCGGGCCAGTTCCTCATTACTGGCCAGCCGACGCCCCAGCAGGTGCGCCGAAATGGCTGTGGCGAAGAAGCCCATACTGAGAAAACCAGCCTGCATTACCAGAAGGCTGTCCACGTTGCGTAACAACATGCCCAGCGCTTCCGTACAAAGCAGGGAAACACTGGCCAAGGCCGCGTAAAACAAGGCCAGACGCCCCCGGGCCACCAGACTGGCGCCGGCCACGGATACCAGCAACACCACCCCTAAACCACTCTTGAGCCCCCCCAGGATGAACATCATCACATTGATGCCCACCGCATCGCAGAGCATCTGGGTAGTCAGTTGTGCATAGAAGCGCTTCGTCCAACGCAGGGAAAGAGCCAGACCCAGCCCCACTACCAGGGCATAGCATCCGCCGGCAAGATATACGTGATAGCGCTCCACTTCCGCCAATCGGGTGGAGTCCACCCAGGGAATAAGGGGGGTCGCACACAACAGCAGGGCCAGCACCAGCCGATAAGCATTGAACAGCCGGAAAGAGCGCCAGGGATAAGGGTAGGAATCCGCAGCCGAAGTGCCCTCAGCCATCGTGTCCCTCCCGATGGGCGGAACAGCAGAAATAAGCGCCATTGGTACCCACCAGGGCTTCGCTTTGGGGAATATGCACACCACAGCGCGCACAGGCCACGATGGACTCCTCCCGGGCAGATTCAGTGGGATGGATACGCCGCTGACCAGTCCGCCGCCAAGCCCACCACAAGGCGCCCAGCAAGGCTGCCCACAAGAGAAATTTCATGTTCCACACATCCTTCCACAACGGGTCAGGCGAGAGCATAGCAGAGGGGAAACTCGCCTACAGAAAGCACGCCGAGTCCATATCGCCGGTGGCATAATTCCGTCTCCTGAAAACCGCGCTCACCATGTCTCACAACGACGGCCACCGCTCCCTGCTGATCCTCCTGGCCCTGGCCCTGGGCTGGTTGCTGGCCATCGCCCTCTGGGCTCCCTGGTCGGAGATGGATGCCCGCCTGGGAGACATCCTGATGCGGCGTGACGCGGCAAGCCGTAAGCCCCCGCCGGACATCCTGCACATCGACATCGACCAGAACAGCCTGGACGATCCGGAGATGCTGGATCTGGCCGGCAACTGGCCCTGGCCCCGTGCCATCCATGGGGAACTCCTGGACTTCCTGGCCCGCCAGCAACCCCGGGCCATCGTCTTTGACCTGATCTTCAGCGAACCGGACCGCTTCCGCCTGGCCAGCGACCAGGTCCTGGAATCGGCCCTGCGCCGCTATCCCGCCTATCTCCCTCTGGTGGTCACCGAAGGCGAAGCCTCCCGTCTGGCCGACCTGCCCCCTATCCTGGGTGCC
>QKDJ01000227.1 GCA_003252145.1 Azovibrio restrictus | reverse complement strand
CTGCCCCCACCGCCGCCACAAAAGCCAGGGATGAGGATGTGGTGCTGCCGTGGTGAGGCACCAGCAGCACTTCGGCGGAAATAGCCTGCCTTGCTCCGCCAATAGCAGAGCCTCCTCCCGGACCCCAATATCGCCTGTCAACAGGATGCGACCCGCCTTGGTCTCCACCCGCAACACACAACTGTCCCGGTTATCTCCCACCAATGGCGTCCCAGCCGGGGGATGCAGTATCTGAAATTCCACATGGTCCCAGGTCCAATGCAGGCCCCGGTAACACGGCTCCACTCCCGGCAACTCGCTCATGGAGGAGATCAAGCGCCCCACCTTCACCCCCTGTACCAGGCTATCCCACCCGCCGGAATGATCCCTGTCCTTATGGGAGAGCACGACCCCATCCAGGGTATCCACCCCCAGGCGGGTCAGATAGGGCTGGATGACGCGCCGCCCGGCATCATCACTGCCATAGGCCGGGCCCGCGTCATACAGTAGGGTATGTTCTGCCGTCTGCAGCAAAACTGCCTGACCCTGCCCCACATCCAGCACCACCATGCGCAGGGCTCCTGGAGCCAGACGGGACGCAGGCCAGAACAGCAAGGGAGCCAATAGCACAGGAGCCAGCAGACGCCCCGGTACACCGGGAGGCAGCAGCAGAATGGCGATACTCAACCCAGCCAGAGCAACCGTCCAGCCGGGTGCCGCCGGCACCTGCCAGACAGGCATCTGAGCCAGCTCCCCCAAGCTCCACATGAGCCCCTGCAAGATGCCATGGGCAAGCCCCAACAACAGGCTATCCGGCCCCCAGGGCAGCAAGACTGCCAACAAGGCCAAAGGTGTGACCAACAGACTCACGACGGGAATAGCCAGAAGATTGGCCAGGGGGGCAATCAAGGGAAATTGATGGAAAGCCCAAAGCAGTAGAGGCAAGGAAGCCAGGGTGGCAATCCATTGACTCGCGCCCAGCTGTCCCACAGCCCGCAAGCTCCGGGCTCGCCAGCCGGGATTTTCCGCTCCCCGGGAGAATGCCCGTGACGCCCCCCAGAGCAAGGCGGAAACGATGCCAAAGGACAGCCAGAACCCCGGAGCCAAAACAGCCCAGGGGTCCATGAATAAAACACCCCACAAGGCCAGCAACAAAATACGCCCTGCCCCCACCTGGCGCCCGGACAACAGGGCCAGGACTGCTACCCCCAGCATCAGGCAGGTGCGCTGGGCCGGAATTCCCCATCCGGACAAAACCCCATAGGCCAGAGCCGCCAATCCACCGGCCAGCAATGCCGCCTTCCGGGCGGGCCAGATCAGGCATAGGCCCGGTAGGCGACGCCAGAGGCCATTCACAAGCCAGCCCACCAAGGCACCAATCAAAGTCACATGGAGGCCTGAAATGGCCATCAAATGGGTGGTCCCCGTGCGATTGAAAATCTGCCATTGGTCATCAGGAATGGCTCTTTGATCGCCGATGGCCAGGGCCACGAGGATTCCCCCCAGGGCCTGCTGATCCAGAACCTGACGAAAACGCTCGCCCACACTCTGACGCACCCGATGAACCCAGAGCATGGGAGGCCAAGCCAAACCACTCTCCAGGCGTTCCGGCGCAGGCTGAGCACGAACATAGCCGGTGGCACGCAAGCCTCGCTGGAGCAGCCAGGCTTCGTAATCAAAGCCTCCCGGATTCATCTGCCCATGGGGTCTGCGCAGACGAACCGTGAAAGCCCAACGCTGGCCCGGCTGGATGTCCTCATTTACCTCCTCCGCCCCCTCTGCCTCGCTTCCTTCGTAACGACTGAGCCACAGTCGGGATGGCACCTGAGCCTCGGGCGTCAGCACCTCTTCCACCTGGAACTCAAAGCGGCTGCCTCGCTCAAATGAGGCAGGCAGAGAAGCCACTGTGCCCAGGACCCGAATATCCCGCCCCTCCCAGGCGGGGTCCAGGGCCTCGGCCAAGCGCCATTCTGCCCTCAGGCTGGCCCACCCAAAACCCACCAGGAAACCTGCGACCAGGGCCAAACCCATGGCAAACAGCTTCACACCTGGTCGGTCCAAGAGCGGACGGATGGCAAAGAGCAGGAAATGAAGGACAATGCCCAGCCAGAGACAAGCGGTCCCCCAGGCAGGTAAAGCCGCCTGTTGTTGCAGGACCATCACACCGGGTAATCCTGCGAGAAGAAAGAGACCTGTCAGTCGCCCCATCGGGGCATTTAAGCAGAGCCCCACAAAAATACCAAACGCATAACACCATGCGCAAATTGCTCAAAAACTGGCTCCCTGATCACCAGACACTGCAGCAGAATCGCTGGCTGGCTCGACTGGCGCCCCGCCTCACCCATCCCCGCCTATGGCATTTGAACCGCCATTCGGCGGCTGGTGGTGTAGCCGCAGGCCTGTTCTGCGGTCTGATACCCGGCCCCTTTCAGATGCCGGCTGCAGCCCTTTGTGCCCTGGTGTTCCGGGTAAACCTGCCCCTGGCCATGGTCACCACCCTGTACACCAACCCCTTTACCTTGGTACCCCTGTATTTGCTGGCCTACGAAATCGGCAGCCTGTTCATTCCCCCGGAGGGGCAGGCCCTGACGCCTCCGGATTTCAATCCCATGGCCTGGGGACAGTGGATGGAAGCCATGGGGCTATGGATACTCAGTCTGGGCAAGCCCCTGGGACTGGGATTGATTCTGCTGGCCAGTCTGCTGGCGCCCATAGGCTATGGCGTCGTCCGCCTGCTTTGGCGGCTGTATCTGGTGCGTGCCTGGCAGCGACGGAAAACCCGCCGACTTCAACAGAAGTGAAATCAGGCTGCGTCTTGCCCCAGCAGGATGCCGTCCTGCAAATGCAGTACCCGGTCGGCCCGCTCGGCCAGGGATGGATCATGGGTCACGATCACCAGACTCTTCTGACGGGAACGCACCCGCTCCAGCAAAAGCTCGAACACCGTGTCTGCCGTATGCCGATCCAGATTACCCGTCGGCTCGTCAGCAAGGATGCAGGCGGGCTCGGTCACCAAGGCCCGGGCAATGGCTGCCCGCTGGCGCTCCCCCCCTGACAACTCACCGGGGCGATGGGCCACCCGGTGGCCCAACCCTACCGCATCGAGCATGGTTTGAGCCTGGGCCAAAGCCGACTCCCGCACTTCCCGACGGATCAACAGAGGCATGGCCACATTTTCCAGGGCGGAAAACTCCGGCAACAGGTGATGGAATTGATAAACGAAACCCAGATGGCGATTGCGCCAGTCGCCCCTGGCGCTTTCGTTCAAACTACTGAAATCCTTGTCCATCAACTGGACCTGCCCGGTACTGGGAGCATCCAGCCCACCCAGCAGATGCAGCAAGGTACTCTTGCCGGAACCGGAAGCGCCGATGATGGCCACC
>QKDJ01000160.1 GCA_003252145.1 Azovibrio restrictus | reverse complement strand
CGGATGTTGATGCTATACATGTCTGGAGCGGCGCGAGGATTAGTAAACGGATGAACTCCGCAGGTCTTACAGAACCAGTTTTTAGCGATCTTATCGCCGGCTTGATATAGGGAAAGTGACTCCTCCCCTGAAAGCAACCTAAATCGATCAGGTGAAACCCGATGATGCAAAGCACCTTTCCGCGTACAGATTGAACAATTGCACTCGGTAGCTTTAGTTAAATCTGTTTCGATCTCAAACCTTACACTGCCGCAATGGCAGCCTCCCTGATAGGTTTTCATGCCGGATTTCCTGTGGATGCTGAGTATATGCCCCGGGTTCGCATGGAAAGCTCACCTCTCCAGATGAAACGCAGTATGGCTTAAATGCCGTTGGTTTAACCAGCTTTGGCCATTTCTTGATCTTGGCTGAACCGTTTAGCTGACTAGCCCGGCCTACCCTGTTCGAGAAAACGGGCGGCGAAAACCGGGGCAGTGGCCTGCTCCGTGTAACTAGCCTGGCGACGTAGCCAGAGGGTGAAAGTGGTGTGTTCGCCGGGGGTGCTGTCCACCACGATGCGGCCCCCGTAACGCTGGATGATGGCGTAGCTGATGGAAAGCCCCAGCCCGGTACCTTCCTGCTTTTTGGTGGTGAAGAAGGGGTCGAAGATGCGCGCCAGGTCTCCAGGCGCAATCCCCTGGCCCGTGTCCCGCACGCGAATCTGCACACCGGGAATGGGATCGTCCTCCTCACGGCCTTCAAGGCCTAACTGATCGCCGATGTCATCCTGATCCTGACTGCTCACGCTCAGGGTGCCCCCTTCCGGCATGGCCTGCATGGCGTTCATGATCAGGTTGATGAGCACCTGCTGCAGCTCACCCCGGCTCATTTCCACGCTGGTTTCGGCATCCAGACGGGTATCCACCTTCACATCGGCCCGGTTCAGGTTGTGGCGGGTCAGCACCAGGCAATCGGCCACCACCCCATTCACGTCCGTGGCTTCCGCATAGCCAGCGAAATCCCCGGGTCGGGCAAACTGCAGCAGCCGGGTGACGATAGCCCGGATGCGCTGGGTCTGGGCGTGGATGAGACGAATTTCCTCCTCCACCGGCTGGGCCTGATCCCCCAGGATGTCTTCCAGCAGGTCCAGGTTGCCCTGGATCACCGCCACCGGATTATTGATTTCGTGGGCCACCCCGGCGGTCAATTCGCCGATGGCCGTCAGTTTTTCGTTCATCACCAACTGCTGCTGGGCCTGGCGCAGAGTGGCATTGGCCGCCTCCAGGGCAGCGGTACGTTCAGCCACCTTGCCATCCAGTTCATCGGCCCAACGTTCCAGCTCACCCCGGCGAGCGGCCAGGGAGTCCAGCAGATGGTCAAAGGCCCGGGACAGGTGCCCCAGTTCATCCTGGCTCAGGGTAAAGCCCACCCGTGCACTTTCCTCCCCGGCCTCGATCCGGGCCATGACCCGGTTCATGCGCTCCAGGGGGCGGAAGATGTTCTGGGCCCAGCGCAGGGCCATCAGGGTCCCCAGGCCCGAGACCACCAGAAACAGCAGGAACAACAGAAACAAAGCCCCATGCAGGGCGGCCTGCAGGGGCGCTTCAAGGAAGCCCACGTAGAGAATACCGATCCGTTCCCCGGCCAGATTGGTCAGAGGCTCGTAACCGGACACATAGGTATCCTCCACCACCAGGGCGGAACCCAGCCAGACCTGCCCATGCTCCAGCACTTTCTCCCGCACGGCCTTGGATACCCGGGTGCCCAGAGCCCGCTGGCCAGCGAAGAGACGCACATTGGTGGCAATGCGGGTATCCCCGAGGAAAAGGGTCGCCGTGCCCTGGCTGCCCAGAGGCAGGGAAGCCTCCTGATAAACGATGGTGTTGATGCGATCCACGATGCCCTGATTGCCATTCAGGAGCACCCCGCCCTCCAGCAGGCCCAGGGTGCGCCCCTCCAGATCGGTCACCGGTACGGCGGCCTGGATCATCAGACCCCGCTCTTCCTCGCCATCCACCGTGGGGCGACCATAACGGGTGGTCAGGGTTTCCAGGCGGGCCTGTTGTCGCAGACCGGGATTCAAGGCTTCCAGCTGTTCCGGGGAAAACACCTCCAGGCCACGCAGACTGCGCCCCTCCATGGCCTCGGCCACCACTTTCAGATCAGCGCGACTCTGGCCCTGCAGGCTGGTACTTCCGGCCAACACTCGCCCCTGCTCATCCAATAGCAGCAGGTAATCCAGACCCTGATCCCCGGCCGCCAGACGTAGCAGGTGTTCCATATCAGGGCCCACCGGCTGTTGCAGGGCCCGGGCCAGGCGTTGGGAGTCGGCGAAACCTTCCAGGCCGGTACTCACACCGTTCTGTACCCGGTCGAAAAACTGGTGGGCGGTCACCAGGTCGGAACTGACCTTGTTTACCAGCAACTGGTTGTAGCCCTGGGTACCCCAGATCCAGACAATCAACAGCAACAAGGGCACCCCGAACAGCAGGGGAGACAGCACCAGGGTGAGCAGCTTGAGACGGACGGAACCGGCAAATGCCCGGCGCAGACGTCCCAGCAAGCCGCCGGACTCAGCCGCCGCTACACGTTCCATTCAGCACACTTGCGATCCAGGGTCTTGCGGGAAACCCCCAGCAATTCCGCAGCCCGAGTCTTGTTGCCATTACTCTGGGCCAGCACGGCCAGGATGTGCTGCTTTTCCACCTCGGCCAGGGCCAGGGACGGGGGGGCATTGTTTTCCGGCTCGCCGTCCTCGCCCCCCAGGCTGTCCAGGGGAAACTCGCCGAAGAGCAGGGAACGTTCGATGAAATTGCGCAATTCCCGCACATTGCCGGGCCAGCTGTGGGCCCGTAGCACCCGGGCCACCTCGGGGGTGATCAGCAGGGGCGGGATGCCCAGCTGCAGGGAGAGCCGGTCCATGAACAGGGCGGCCAGCTCCGGCACATCATCGCTGCGCCGCCGCAGGGGTGGCACCGTGAGGGTCATGACTTCCAGCCGGTAATAGAGGTCCTGGCGGAAGCGGCATTGCTCCACTTCATGTTTGAGGTTGCGGTTGGTGGCTGCCACCACCCGCACATCCACGGGAATTTCCCGTTCTCCCCCCACGGGGCGGATACGCCGCTCCTCCAGCACCCGCAGTAGTTTCGACTGGAGCGCCAGGGGAAATTCCCCGATTTCGTCCAGGAACAGGGTGCCCCCATGGGCGTAGTAGAACAGACCGTTGTGAGCTTCCTTGGCACCGGTGAAGGCCCCGCGCACATGGCCGAAGAGTTCGGATTCGATGAGCTCGGCGGAAATGGCGGCGCAATTGACGGCCACGAAAGGTCGCTCGGCCCGGGAAGAATATTGATGCAGGGCCCGGGCCACCAACTCCTTGCCCACCCCG
>QKDJ01000028.1 GCA_003252145.1 Azovibrio restrictus | reverse complement strand
ACGGATTTCGTGGCACGTTTTGGGGGTGAGGAGTTTCTGGTGTTGTTGCCGGAAACCGATGAGGCCGGCGCACTGGTCATGGCAGAAAAACTTCGGGTGCTCATCGAGTCCAGCACCCTAGCATCTGTGGGGCAGATCACCATGAGCCTGGGGGTGGCGTTGGTCAGTGCTGATGAGGATAGTTATGAGCCCGTTATACGTAGGGCTGATGGAGCGCTTTATCGAGCCAAGGCAGGGGGGCGCAATCAGGTGTCCCGCTAGAGGAAAGACCTCCGGCCAGGGGCCGGAGGTTGTCTTGCTTAAATGTGCAGCAGGGTCTGGGTGTGGTGGGCGATCATCCATTCCTCATTGGTGGGAATGACCAGTACATCCACGGTGGCATCCGGGGCGCTGATGCGCAGGTCACCCCGGGCATTGGCTTCCGGATTCAGCTTCACGCCCAGCCAGCCGGCCTGCATGGCAACCCGGCGGCGCACTTCGGCCGCATGCTCACCGATGCCACCGGTGAACACCAGGGCATCCAGGCCGCCGGCGGCGGCACTGAGGGAGCCCAGTTCCCGGGCGATGCGGTAGCAGTACAGATCCACGGCTTCGTTGGCTTCGGGCTTGCCCGAGGCCAGCAGGGTGCGCATGTCCTGGCTGATGCCGGACACGCCCAGCAGGCCGGATTCCTTGTAGAGCAGCTTGGTCAACTCCTTGACCCCCATGCCCTTGTTTTCCATCAGGTAGAGGATCACGCCCGGGTCCAGGTTGCCGGTACGGGTACCCATCATCAGGCCATCCACGGCAGTGAAGCCCATGGTGGAGGCCACGCCCTTGCGACCCACCATGGCAGCCATGCTGGAACCGTTGCCCAGGTGGCAGATCACCACCCGGCCTTCGGCCCGGGGGGAGTGCTCGGGCAGGACCCGGGCAATGTACTCGTAGGACAGGCCGTGGAAGCCGTAGCGACGCACACCTTCTGCCGTGATGTGGCGGGGCAGGCCGAAGACCTGGGCCACGTCCGGCTGATGCCGGTGGAAGGCGGTGTCGAAACAGGCTACCTGGGGCACTTCCGGCATCAGGGCCTGGATGGCGTGGACGCCGGCCAGGTTGTGGGGCTGATGCAGGGGCGCCAGAGGCGTCAGGGCCGCCAGTTGCTCCAGGGTGGGATTGTCCAGCTTGATGGGCTTGGCGTAACGCTGGCCTCCATGGACCACACGGTGGCCCACGGCGACGATTTCCCGACCGGAGCTGTGATCCGCATACCACTTGAACAGGAAATCAAAGGCCTGCTCATGGCTGGGATTGGCCATGGGCAGCAGGTCATCGGCGACCTTGATGTTGGCGTGGTCCTTGGCAATCAGTTTGGCCTCATTGGTGCCAATGCCATCAATCTGGCCCGCCACCAGGGCTGTGGAGGCCAGGGGGTGGGTCAGGGAGAAGATGGCGAACTTGATGGAGGACGAGCCCGCATTGATGGTGAGGATGGCCTTGTTATTCATGGCTTAGACTCCGCCATTCTGACGGTTGGCGTGGGCGATCAGGGCTGCCACGGCACAGGAGGCGGTACGGGTTTCGGCAGTGTCGGCCCGGGAGGTGAGGATGATGGGCACCTTGGCGCCCAGCACCACACCGGCGGTCAGGGCGTTGGCCAGATATTCCAGCTGCTTGGCCACCATGTTGCCGGATTCCAGATCGGGCACCACCAGGATTTCCGCATGGCCGGCCACTGGAGACTTGATGCCCTTGGTGATGGCGGCTTCGATGGACACCGCATTGTCGAAGGCCAGGGGGCCGTCCAGGACGCCACCCTTGATCTGCCCCCGGTCTGCCATCTTGCACAGGGCGGCGGCGTGGAGGGTGGATTCGATCTTGGGGTTTACCGTTTCCACGGCGGACAAAATGGCCACCTTGGGTTCGGGGATGCCCAGCACGTGAGCCAGGTTGATGGCGTTCTGGATGATGTCCACCTTCTCTTCCAGGGTCGGGGCGATGTTGATGGCCGCGTCGGTAATCAACAGGGGACGGTGGTAGGTGGGAACATCCATCAGAAACACGTGGCTGATGCGGCGGGCGGTACGCAGGCCATTGGCCCGCGATACCACTTCACCCATCAGTTCGTCCGTGTGCAGGCTGCCCTTCATCAGGGCTTCCGCATCACCGGTGCGCACCAGGGTCACGGCCAGGGCGGCGGACTCGTGGCTGTGCTTGGTATCCACAATGCGGATGCCGTGCAGGTCGATGTTGAATTCCTCGGCCACGGAACGAATCTTGGATTCGGGACCCACCAGAATGGGTTCGATGATGCCTTCCCGGGCAGCCATGACGGGGCCCTTGAGGGATTCACGGTCACAGGGGTGGGCCACGGCCACGGGAATGGGTTCCAGCCCCTTGACCCGGGCGATCAGGCGATTGAAACGCTCTTCCTTGTTGTCGATGGTCACATCCGGCATATGGATTGCCTTGCGTTCCACCTTCTGGGTGGGGGCCAGCACCTCGGCCGTACCTTCCACTACGGGCAGTCCGTCCTGGTTGGTACAGGTGCAATCCATCATCACGTGCTTGTTGTGATCGAATTTCTGCTTGGCCGTCACCGTGATGGTGATGGTGTCACCCACCCGGACAGGGCGGGCGAAGTGCAGGGCCTGATCCACCAGGATGGTGCCGGGGCCGGGGAATTGAGTTCCCAGCACCGTGGAGATCAGAGAGCCGCTCCACATGCCGTGGGCTACCACTTCCCGGAAAATGCCACTGTGGGCAAATTCCGGGTCCACCACGGCCGGGTTCACGTCCCCGGTCATGATGGCGAAGAGCTTGATGTCCTCAGACTGCAAGGTGCGGGTCAGTGAGGCGCTGTCGCCCACCTTGATCTCATCGTAGGTGCAATTGACGATGGTGCGTTCTTCTTGCGCGTGCATGTGAAGTCTCCCTTGGAATGGATCAGCCGACGATGTGGTAACCGCCGTCAATGTGAATGGTGCCGCCGGTCAGGGTTTTGGCCACGTCGCTCACTAGGTAGGCGGACAGGGCGCCCACGTCCTCAATGGACACCAGGGTGTGCAGGGGAGCCCGTTCCACGGCGTTCTGCATCAGCTTGTCGAAATCCTGAATGCCGGAGGCGGCACGGGTTTGCAGGGGGCCCGGGGAAATGGCGTGGACCCGGATACCCTTGGGGCCCAGTTCCGCGGCCAGGTAGCGGGATACGGATTGGAGGGCGGCCTTGACCGGGCCCATGATGCCGTAGTGGTCGATCACTTCATCGGCACCCATGTAGCTCATGGTCAGCAGGCAACCGCCATCCTTCATCAGGGGCTCGGCCAGCTTGGCCATGCGGATGAAGGAGTGACAGGAGATGTCCATGGCGCGCATGAAACCTTCCCGGCTGGAATC
>QKDJ01000344.1 GCA_003252145.1 Azovibrio restrictus | reverse complement strand
GACGGAGAAGAACTGGAAACCCTGGAAGTGAAGGTGAACGGCGTCCCTCATCCCCATGAGATTCAGGGTGAAAAGCTGATCCTCAAGAATCTGCCCGAGCGCTTCACCCTGGAAACCCGGGTGCGCATCCACCCGGACACCAACACCCGCCTTTCCGGCCTCTACCGCAGCAAAGATGGCTACTTCACCCAATGTGAAGCGGAAGGTTTCCGCCGCATTACCTGGTTCCTGGACCGCCCGGATGTGATGGCTACCTACAAGGTCACCCTGCACGCGGACAAGGCCCAGTTCCCCGTATTGCTGGCCAACGGCAACCCGGTCGCCAGTGGTGACGAAGTCGGCAACCGCCATTACGCCACCTGGGAAGATCCCTTCAAGAAGCCCTGCTACCTGTTCGCTCTGGTGGCAGCCAAGCTGGATGTGCTCAAGGACAGTTTCACCACCCATAGCCGCCGCCAGGTACAACTGGCCATCTACGTGGAACCGGGCAAGCTGGACCAGTGCCCCCATGCCATGGAAGCCTTGAAGAAATCCATGTGGTGGGACGAGCAACGCTTTGGCCTGGAGTGCGATCTGGACCACTACATGATCGTGGCCGTGGGCGACTTCAACATGGGGGCCATGGAAAACAAGGGCCTCAACATCTTCAACACCAAGTACGTGCTGGCCCGGCCCGATGTGGCCACGGACGTGGATTTCGAGAATATCGACCGGGTGGTGGCCCACGAGTATTTCCACAACTGGACTGGCAACCGGGTCACCTGCCGGGACTGGTTCCAGCTTTCCCTGAAGGAAGGCCTCACGGTCTTCCGGGACCAGGAATTTGGCGCCGATCTGCACAACCCCCAGACCGCCCGTATCCGTGAAGTGCGAGGCCTGCGCGCCGCCCAGTTCCCCGAGGATGCCGGCCCCATGGCCCACCCGGTGCGCCCGGCCTCCTACATGGAGATCAACAACTTCTACACCGCCACCGTCTATGAAAAAGGCGCCGAGGTGGTGCGCATGATCCAGACCCTGATCGGCCGCGAAGCCTTCCGGGCCGGCATGGATGAATATTTCGCCCGCCACGACGGCCAGGCCGTCACCTGCGACGATTTCGTAGCCGCCATGGCCGATGTCTCCGGTTTCGATCTGAGCCAGTTCATGAACTGGTACAGCCAGCCCGGCACCCCCCAGGTAAAGGCTGAGGCCACTTACGACCCCGCCATTCGTCGTTACAGCCTCACTTTCACCCAGAGCAACCCCAAGGCTTCCGACGACAGCCCCTACCTGATTCCCATCCGTGTCACCCTGTTCACCCCGGAAGGTCAGGAGCTGGAGGACTACAGCCGCACCCTGATCCTGACCCAGAAAACCCAGCGCTTCGATTTTGAAAACCTGGGAGCGGCCCCTGTTCCCTCCCTGCTGCGGGATTTCTCTGCTCCGGTAATTCTGGACTTCCCCTACAGCGATGCGGACCTGACGCTGCTCCTGGCCCATGAGTCCGACCCCTTCAATGCCTGGGAAGCCGGTCAGCGCCTGGCCTCCCAACTGATTCTGAAGGCCACCGCAGATATTGCTGCAGAGAAAACTCCCTGCTTCCCCGCCAGCTTCACTGAAGCCGCCCGCCTGCTGCTCCAGACCCAGGCCCAACGGGGTGCCGCCTTCGTGGCCGAAGCCCTGGCCCTGCCCGGGGAAAGCACCCTGGCCGAAAGCCTGAGTGAAGTGAATCCGGATGCCCTGCACGCTGCACGCAATGCCCTGCGTCTGCATCTGGCTCAGGAACTGGAACAGGAATTTACCGACCTGTACGCCCTGCTGGCCCCCACGGGACCCTATGTCCCCAGCGCCGAAGAGGCTGGCCACCGGGCCCTGCGCAACACCTGCCTGGGCTACCTGCTGGAACTGGACACCCCTCGCCATCGCCATCTGGCCCTGGCCCAGTTCCGGGACGCGGACAACATGACTGACCAGTTTGCCGCCCTTTCCGCCCTGGCCAATGTCAATGCAGCCGACTGCCACGAACGGGAAGAAGCCCTGGCCGCCTTCTACCAGAAATGGCAGGAAGAAGCTCTGGTGGTGGACAAGTGGCTGGCCGTGCAATCCACCAGCCGCCGCCCGGATACCCTGGAACGGGTCCAGCAGCTCACTGCCCACCCGGCCTTCCAGCTCACCAATCCCAACAAGGTCTATTCCCTGCTGCGCGCCTTTGGTGCCAACCTGGTCCGCTTCCACGCCGCTGACGGGGCTGGCTACCGTTTCCTGGCCGAGCAGATCAAGGCCCTGGATCCCAAGAATCCCCAAGTGGCTTCCCGTCTGGCCCGCTGCTTCGACCGTTGGAAAAAGTTCGACCCAGCCCGACAGGCCCACGCCCAAGCCGCCCTGGAGAATCTGCGCGCCCACGCCGGTCTCTCCCGGGACGTGTTTGAAGTGGTGGATCGCGCTTTAGGATAAGCGGCCCAGCCCGGACTTCAGGAGTGGCGGAAATCCCCGCCACCCCTGAATCAATTCCGCTCACCTAATACCCTCTCCCAGGACACGCCCCAGGAGTCCTCCATGTTCCGTTCCCTCACCAGTCCCGGCACCCTGGCTACCACTCTGGCAGCGGCAGCCATCCTGATGATCACCATGGGCAGCCGACAGTCCTTCGGCCTGTTCATCAACCCCATGAATCTTTCCACGGGCATGGGCATTGCCACCATCAGCTTTGCTCTGGCGGTAGGACAGTTCACCTGGGGCGCCATTCAGCCCATCGCTGGAGCCGTGGCAGACCGCTGGGGGCCACGGCCGGTATTGCTGGGGGGCATTCTGCTGCTGGCCGTAGCCTGCGCGGCCACCCCCTTTGCTACAGAAGGATTCGCCCTCACGGTAGTGTTGGGGGTCCTGGCCTCCATGGGCTCGGGTGCGGGAAGCTTTTCGGTATTGATAGGTGCAGCAGCCCAACGGCTGCCTCTGGAAGCCCGGGGAACGGCTTCCGGTGTCATCAATGCGGGGGGCTCCTTCGGGCAATTCGTCTATGCCCCCCTGCTGCAAAAGCTGATTCAGACCGTGGGCTGGATGGGCGCCATGTGGGCCATGGCGGCCTCCATCCTGCTGGCCCTACCCTTCGTGGGCCGACTCACTTCGGGTCAAAGTCGCCCCCATCAGGAAACTCATGAAGACCAGGGCATCTGGCGCTCGGTAAAAAGTGCCCTGCAGAACCCCAGCTATCTTTTGCTGCATGCGGGGTTTTTCACCTGTGGCTTTCACATTGCCTTCCTGGTGACCCATCTGCCCTGTGAAGTGAATCTGTGCGGACTGCCCCCTTCGGTGGCCAGCTGGTCCCTGGCCATCATCGGCCTGGCCAACATTGTCGGTAGCCTGGTGGCCGGGGCCTGCGTTTCCAAATACCGGAGCAAGTA
>QKDJ01000174.1 GCA_003252145.1 Azovibrio restrictus | reverse complement strand
CAACAAATCCAGCCACTCCATGCCGGAGGCCGGGTCGGGAATCCCGGCCTGTAGGGCTGTAACCCCTCCGAAATAAGTGCGCAACACCGCCAGAGACAAGGCCTCGTAATAGGCCCCCTGGTATTCGATCAGCAGGGGTACCCGGCGGGTCACCCCGTCAAAGTCCACCAGGGGATTGAAGTGCCCGCCTCCAGTCGCCGCCGTCTGCAATTCAGGCAGATTGGCCCCATAACTGTCCCGACGCAGCAGGTCTTCCCGGATATCGGCAAAGCTACCGACGGGGAAAGCTGGCGGAGGAAGTGCCCCGGCGGAAGCACCTGTCCCTGAATTAAAGTAATAGCCCAATACCACCGGCCGCCCCCTAAGGGTATCGGCCAAGCGCTGGTCATAATCCAGCTCAGGTTTCAGTCGCAGGAGGTTTTCCTGAAAACGTCCATCGTCCTTGAGCCGCCCCTTGGCCAAGGACTCCAGCACGCGAATTCCGGAACTCTCATCGGGCTCCGCGAACACCACGTCAAAACCCACCACGGCCACCTGATAATCATCCACCAGGCGACGCACCAGCTCGGCCACCTTGTTACGCCCCCAGGGCCAGCG
Source organism: Azovibrio restrictus (assembly GCA_003252145.1). Classification (GTDB taxonomy): domain Bacteria; phylum Pseudomonadota; class Gammaproteobacteria; order Burkholderiales; family Rhodocyclaceae; genus Azovibrio; species Azovibrio restrictus_A. Next base: position 2,798 of record QKDJ01000174.1, on the reverse strand, counting down.
CCCTTCGGCGGCCAGGCTCCGCTCATCCAGGTCCACCACCACGATCCGATCATCCACACCACCCGGCGCAGAAAGGCGGACGCGTACATCGTAGAAATAAGCATCCAGCACTTCCAGCAAGGGAATGCGCCAAGCGTGGATACTGTGGCCGGTAAAGATCAATACCAGCAATGCCCCCAGCAGGTATCTTTCCAGGCGCTTGGGCCAGGCCTTGAAGGACAGCATGGGCCGACTCAAGGCTTAAAGAAGAATTCCATCTTGACGCCGGAAATCTCGATCACGTCATGATCCTGAAGCGGATGAGCCTGGGCATCCAGGGGCATCCCATTGAGGACAGGGAAGCGGTCGCCTTCCACATGGGTGATGAAGTAGCCGTGGGGACGACGGGCAATCACCGCCACCTGCACACCGGGTTTACCTAGAGAGGTCAGGGTCTTGGTCAGGGGCAGTTCCTTACCCGCATTGCCGCCACTGAGGATCTGGATAGCCGCAGGCTTAAGGGCAGCACCGGTTTCAGAGGTGGGCGCAACAGAGTGCGGCCCGGCAGGAGCGACGGAGTGAGGCGCAGCCGCGGTTTCGGGGGCCATGGGCTTGATGCTGCCCGGCTTGAGCACCATGGTCGCTTCGTAATCGGGACTCTGGGCAGCCACCGGCGTGTCATTCAGATACTTGAGCTTGTATTTACCCAGCTCCACCACGTCGTTATTGCGCAGAAAATGTTTCTTGACCGGCTGCCCATTCACCAGGGTGCCATTGGTGCTATTCAGATCTTCCAGGAAGGAGTCATTGAGAATGGTCACCACGGCAGCGTGTTCGCCGGAAATGGCCAGATTATCGATCTGGATATCGTTATGGGGTTTGCGCCCGATGGTGATGCGCTCCTTGTCCAGGGTGATCTCTTTGAGCACCAGTCCGTCCATGGAAAGAATCATTTTTGCCATTTTTCATCAACCTCACTTGAGCCAGGCCAGCAGACGCTGCCAGAGCTTTTCCGGCCGCCCAAAGCTGCCGGTAACCTTCACCAGAATAACCGAGACGTTGTCTCTACCGCCATTGTCATTAGCCAGCTGTATCAGTTGCTCCCCAGCCAGGGGCAAATTGGCCTTCAGGGTCTGCAGAGTCAAAGCCATGTCTTCATCCTCGACCATGTCATTGAGCCCGTCGGAGCATAGCAGGAAGACATCTCCAATCCGCACATCATAACGATTGAATTCTGGCTCCACTACGGTTTCCACCCCCAGGGCCCGGGTCACCAGATTCTTGTTCTGGGAATAACGAGCCTCCTCAGGGGTCAGCACGCCACTATCAATCTGCCCCTGCAGCAGGGAGTGATCCCGGGTGAGGCGACTCAACTCCCCATCCCGGAACAGATAAGCCCGGGAATCTCCCACATGGGCCAGCATGAGCTTGTTATTGAAAAACGCCCCCATTACCAAGGTAGTGCCCATACCGGCATACTGAGGTTGGCTGTAGGCTGCCTGATAAATAGCCTGATTGACCAGGGTGATTTGCTCCAGCAGGCATTCCCCCACCTCAGCCGCATCCATGGCCTGAAAGTCAAGGGTATCAAGCTGTTCGGCCAACAAGGTGATGGTCATGCCGGAAGCCACCTCGCCAGCGTTGTACCCCCCCATCCCATCCGCCAACACCACAATCCCCTTGCTCGGCCTGGCAAAGACGGCATCTTCGTTATGACTGCGCACCTGACCCGGATCGGTCAGGGCAACAATTTCCAAGGCATTCGCCAAATCCATTAAAACTCCTCAGCCCCCAAAGCCTGATAGACAAGCTCGTAAATCAGCGGCCATTTCACTGCCCCGCTGATACCTCTGTTCCATATCTTTATGCATGGATTTTTCAATAATCGCTGCCAGACAGGGTGGCACCTCCGGATTGAAGTTCCCGATGGGAGGCGGCGCCTCATTGGCAATCTTGAACATCAGCTGGGCCATGGAATCCCCCACGAAAGGCAGGCGACCACAGCTCAGCTGATACAGGGTCGCCCCCAGGGAGAACAGGTCCGAACGGCCATCGATCTTTTTACCGGCCAGTTGCTCCGGCGACATATAGGAGGGTGTGCCCAGCACCATGCCGGTTTTGGTTTTGGAAGAGTCCGTGATCCGGGCAATGCCGAAGTCGGTCACCTTGAGCTGATCGCTTTCGGGTTCGTACATGATGTTGGCAGGCTTCACATCCCGATGCACCACCTGATTCTGATGGGCGTAATCCAGGGCATCCGCCACCCGGGCCACAATATCCATGACCTTACCCAGGGGCAGATGCTGATCCTTCACGTATGGCACCAGGTCCTTGCCCTTGAGGAACTCCATGGCGATATAGGCCAGATCATGCTCTTCGCCCGCATCAAAGATAGTGACGATGTTGGGGTGATTAAGCCGCCCAGCCGTTTCCGCCTCCCGGAAGAAACGGGCCTTCACATCCTCCAATTCATCCCCGTCAAATTCCTGGGACAAGGCCATGGTCTTGATGGCCACTACCCGGTTGATCTTGGGGTCGCGCCCTTGGTAGACCACACCCATGGCACCTTTGCCCAGTTCCTTTTCCACCTGATAGCGCCCCAGCATGGGCTTTTCCACCTGGCCGTCGCTCAGGATCACTGTTCCCGCATTGGTTTGCCCCCGGGCGCCGGCCAGCATCACGGTTTCTGACATTTGTTTGGCCCGAGCCAGGCGCGGCATGAGGTCCTTGAAGTCCGGGTTATGATCCGCCATATGCCGGAACACGACTTCGGCCTTGTTGAACTGGCGCTTGCGCTCGTAGTCCAGCGCCAGGTTGTA
>QKDJ01000044.1 GCA_003252145.1 Azovibrio restrictus | reverse complement strand
TGGGGCAGTTGAAGGTGCCTCTGGTGGTGGAAGTGGGTGTGGGACCGAACTGGGAAGCAGCGCACTAAAGCACAGCAAAATCATGTCTGGCGACAGGCCACCGCTTGATGCACCCGCCTATTTCTTGAAGGGCTTGTGGCAGTTGCGGCAGCTCTCTTCCACCGCCTTATAGGCTACCCGTACCTGTTCCACATCCTTCGTCTGAGCGGCCGGCACCAGCGCGGTAACTGCCTTCAGAAAATCATCCCGGCCCTTTTCAAAGGTGGCCATGTCTTCCCAGAGCTTGTCCGTGGCTTTGGTGGGGGGATAGTTGGTATCGGCCCCGAAGTAAGACCAGGGTTCATCCTTGATTCGGTCCAACTCCGTCGCATATTTGAGGAATTCATCTGCTTCATAGCGGTCCTGGCGCAACTGCACGCCCATGGGCTCGAAACTGCGCAAAATGGCCTTGAAAGCCTGCTGACGATGAGCCACCGGCTGGCCGGGGCGCGTGTCCTCCATCTCACCACAGGCTGAGAGCAGTAGGGGAGCAAGCAGAAGCAACAGAATGCGGGACATGGTGGAAACCTTCCAATAGCGAGGGCACCGATGATAGCCACAAGCCCGGAAAGGGCATACCCGATTTTCGTAACCGTACGTGTTCACCCCTAATCCGGGTGTGGGGCAAGGCTAAAATGGCGTCTCCGGCCAGGACAACAGGACCTCCCCATGTTGATCAATTGCACCGTCTACCAGCAGGATCAGGGCACCAAGCTGCGGGACATCGCCATCAGCGAAATCGACACCTACACCGCCCAACCCGATTACCTGACCTGGGTCGCCCTGAAGGACCCCAGCCCCGAAGAATTACAGCAGATGCAGGAGGAGTTCGACCTGCCAGCCCTGGCGGTGGAGGATGCCCACCACGGTCACCAGCGCCCCAAGCTGGAGGAATACGGGGACACCCTGTTCGCCGTCATGCACCTGCTGGAGCCGGAGGACGACGGTTACCGGGTCGGCGAGGTCAATGTGTTCGTGGGCCGCAATTACGTGCTTTCCGTGCGCAGCCGCAACAGCCAGGCTTTTCTTGGGGTTCGGGCCCGCTGCGAACGGGAACCGGCCATGCTCAAGCGGGGGGCTGGCTTCGTGTTCTACGCCCTGATGGACGCGGTGGTGGACCGCTACTTCCCCCTCATCGACCAATTGGAATCAGACCTGGAAACCGTAGAGGAACGCATTTTCACCAAGGGCGCCCAGGCCCGGGACAACATGGAGCAGCTCTACAGCATCAAGCGTCGCATCATGACCCTGAAACACGCGGTGGCTCCTTTGATGGAAGCGGTGGGTCGCCTGCACGGGGGCCGGGTTTCCCCCATCTGCGCCAGCAGCCAGGACTATTTCCGGGATGTGCACGACCACCTGATCCGTATCAACAGCGCCCTGGATACCCTGCGGGACACGGTCTCCACCGCCATACAGGTAAGTCTCTCCCTGGTCACCATCGACGAAAGCGAAGTGAACAAGCGTCTGGCCGCCTGGGCCGGTATTTTCGCCGCCGCCACCGCCCTGGCCGGCATCTGGGGCATGAATTTCAAGCACATGCCGGAACTGGAGTGGGTCTGGTCCTACCCTGCGGCTCTGGGTCTGATCGCCACCATCAGCGGTGTCCTGTATTACCGCTTCAAGAAGGCTGGCTGGCTCTAACACTCAAGCTGTAAAAATCTTCATGATCTATCTCCACAAGATACTGCCCCTGCTGATTTCCCCGTTTTTTATCTGCTTACTACTGCTGGTGATGGGTTTGAAAACACGTCGCCAAGCTGTCGCGTGGGGAGCGGTGGTACTTCTGACCATCAGCAGCCTTCCCCTAACCGCCCGCCTGCTCTGGGAACGCCTGGAGGGTGGCTACAAGGTAGCAGCACTCAACGATGCTCGAAATACGGACGCCATCGTCGTACTGAGTGGCATGTTGATGGATGTCCAAGGCGTCCATGGTCAAGTCACTGAATGGGGAGACCCGGATCGCTTTTTTGCCGGAATGGAACTACTCAAGGCAGGGAAGGCGCCCACCATCATCTTCACTGGAGGGCAGTTACCCTGGTCTCAAAGCACAGAAACAGAAGGGCAAATTCTGGCTGGCTGGGCGAAAAAATTCGGTATCGCCCCGGATAGCATACGCATTACCGGTCCCGTTCAGAATACTCAAGATGAAGCACTGGCCGTGGCCGGGATGAAAGGGTTCCAACACGTCACCCTGGTTACCTCAGCTTTTCACATGCAGCGGGCCAAGGCCCTATTTGAGGCTCAGGGTCTGGAGATTCAGGCCTTCCCCGTGGATTCCAGGGTAGGACTGGAAGCAAGCACCCCGATGGACTTCATTCCCAGCGCCAAAGCCCTATACAGAACCTCAGAAGCTCTCCGGGAATTTCTGGGTCGCGCTCGTTATGCCTTGAACAGCTGAAAAAAAAGCCGGTCTGGCCGGCGTTTTCTCTTCAAAAATCAGGGCAAAGCTCAGGCAGCAATGCCTTCCAGCAGTTTCTGCAATTCACCTTCCTGATACATCTCGCGCATGATGTCGCAGCCGCCGATGAATTCGCCCTTGATGTAAAGCTGGGGAATGGTGGGCCAGTCGGCGTATTCCTTGATGGCCAGGCGAATTTCGTCGTCCAGCAGGATATTCACGGCTACGAAATCAACCCCGCAGCGCTTGAGAATTTCGGCAGCAGTGGCGGAAAAACCGCACTGAGGAAACTGGGGGGTGCCTTTCATGTAAAGCACCACCGGGTTGCTGGTAACCAGATCGTGCACTTCCTTTTGTACGTCGCGGGACATGGGGTGTTCTCCAATTGAATCAGGGTTGAGGAGCTTCCCCAAGGCAACCACCGCTGATACGGTCATGGCCCCCCAGGTCACTCCAGGTTTGCACGGCTTTGAACCCGGCAAGGGCCAACAAGTTCCGTGCAGCTTCACCCTGATCCCAACCATGCTCGAATAGTAGCCAGCCTCCCGGGGACAAATGGGCCGGTGCATCCGCCACGATACGGCGGATGCAGGCCAGACCATCGGCCTCGTCGGTGAGGGCCAGCCTGGGCTCAAAGCGCAGGCCATCCCCGGCCAGGTGGGCATCATCCCGGTGGATATAGGGGGGATTGGAGACAATCAGGTCAAAACATTCTCCGGCCAGGGCGGAGAACCAGTCACTTTCCAGCCAACGTACCTGGGCACCCAGGGCTTCGCCATTTCCCTTAGCCACAGCCAGGGCCTCCGGCGACACATCTACTGCCGTGACCTGGGCAGCCGGACATTCCAGAGCCAGGCTGATGGGGATGGCGCCGCTCCCGGTGCCCAGATCCAGCACCCGGGGTTGGGCCTGGCCGGACTCCGTCAGCTTAGCTAACACCAGATCCACCAGTTCCT
>QKDJ01000165.1 GCA_003252145.1 Azovibrio restrictus | reverse complement strand
TATTCACATCGTGGATGTGACGGACAAGGAAGCGGCGGCCGAGGCCCAGGAAGTGTCCGTAGATACCTTTGGCGCCATGTCCCGTTTGTTCGGCAGTACGGCAGCAGCTTTTGCCTATCAGGTGCTGATCCTGCTCTATTTCCCTTGTGTGGCGGTGCTGGGGGCGGTGAATCGTGAGGCCGGTCTGCGCTGGACCCTGTTTGTGGCCGCCTGGAGTACGGGTTTTGGTTTTTCTGCGGCAGTCCTATGCTATCAAGTGCTGACCTTTGCGGATCACCCCGGTACTTCCTCTTTCTGGATTCTAGGGATTGCCGTAACCGCTGCATTGGCTCTCGGGGCCATGAGCCGCCATGGACGACGGGGTTTGCCGGAGTTGCGAACCCAGGAAGGGGTGGCATGAGGCCCAGTGATCTGCGAAGCTATCTGCAACAGCGGGGGCAGGTCAGCCTGATTGATTTGTCAGCCCGGTTCGATGCGAGCCCGGAACTGGTTCAGGAGGTCATGACCTACTGGCAGCGCAAGGGTAAGGTTATTGCGCGTCAGGGTTCCTGTGGCAGCAGCTGTAAAGGTTGTGCTGCGGGACAGGTGACTTTTTACGATTGGCAGGAATGAAGATGCTCACCCACGATCTGTCGCCCTGGCGACACACCCATGACTATTTGGATGCCAGTGACCTGCACCGGCAACGGCGTACCGAATGGGTGGTGCTGCTGACTCTGGTGACCATGGTCGTGGAAGTGGTTGCCGGTTATCTGACCGGTTCCATGGCCTTGTTGGCAGACGGTTGGCACATGGGTTCCCATGTGGCCGCCCTGGGTATTGCAGCCTTTGCCTATCGCTATGCCCGGCAGCAAACGGGGAATGCCCGGTTCACCTTTGGTACCGGGAAGGTGAGCGCTTTGGGTGGCTATACCAGCGCCCTGTTGCTGGCCATGGTGGCGCTGCTCATGGCCTGGGATTCCGTCAGCAGGCTGTTGCAGCCCATTGCCGTGGCCTATGAAGAGGCGTTGGTGGTAGCCGTGCTGGGTATGGTGGTCAATATGGCCTCGGCCTGGCTGTTGATGGATGGGCATGACCATCACGATCACCACCATGGGGCCCATGAGGCGCATCACCAGGAACACCATCATGACCATAACTTCAGAGGGGCCTTCATGCATGTGCTGGCTGACCTGTTTACCTCGGTGCTGGCCATCCTGGCCCTGTTGGGGGGTATGTATCAGGGCATGGCCAGTCTGGACTCTTTGGTGGGCCTGGTGGGGGCAGGGGTGATCCTCTACTGGGCCGTGGGTTTGCTGAAGGCTTCCGGCGGGACCTTGCTGGATGCCGAGGATTTTTCCCAATTGCGGCGCACCATTCAGACTCATGTGGAGGCCAGTCCCGATCATAAGGTGGTGGATCTGCATGTCTGGCGCATTGGCCCTCAAGCTCAGGCCTGCATTGTCTCCATTCTCAGCCACAATCCCTTGCCACTGGACGTTTACAAGCGTTCTTTGAGCACCATCGAAGGTCTGTCCCATGTCACGGTGGAAGTGAATCGCTGTGACTGCGATCTGCCCCTGAAATAACCCTTGTTGCGAGTGCACAACTTCCCCGAATCAGTGTTACCATGATTGTTAACAACAATTATTTGCATTCGCAGTAATTTAATATGACTTCCCTGACATTACGTTCTTCCAACCCTTTCCCTGCGTGCAGTCTGGGAGAGGGGGCTTCAGGCCTGCGTCCCGGCTGGCTGGCTTCGGCTTTGTTGCTTCATGGCCTGTTGCTGAGTGTGTTGCTCTGGGAGCGGCAAAGTGAGCCTGTGGAAAGCCCTCCGGTGGCTATTCAAGTGAGCTTGCTGGATCCCGAGCCTAAAACTCCTGCCCAGCCTGCACCCAAACCCCCGGAACCTGTTCCTCAGAAGCCGGTGCCTAAACCTGTGGTGAAACCTGCACCAGTGCAAAAGCCCACGCCGGTACCTCTGGCCAAAACTCCGGTACCCAACCCGGTGGTCGCCTCTGCACCCACGCCACAGCCTAGCGCCGCCGCAGCTGAAGCCGCCACGCCTCCTGCAGCACCTGTGGCACCGACCACCGGGCCAGCAGCCGGTGCTCCAGTGCAGGAAGCTCGTTTCGACGCTGATTATCTGCAAAACCCCAAGCCCCAATATCCCTCTCTTTCCCGTCGTATGGGGGAAGAGGGCCGGGTCATGTTGCGGGCCTACGTATTGCCCAGTGGCCAGCCAGAAACTGTGGAGCTGAAACAGAGCTCCGGCAGTGTGCGTCTGGATGAAGCCGCCCTGGCGGCTGTGCGCAAGTGGCGTTTTGTTCCGGCTCGCCGGGGTGGCGAGACGGTCGCCGCCTGGGTGGTCATTCCCATTACCTTTCGTCTGGAGTCTTGAGTCATGAATGAAGTTCCCCTGCAAAACGCCCCTGCCACAGGGGGGTTCAATATCGCCACGGTCTGGGCCCAGGGCGATGCCATTTCCCACACGGTGGCCATCCTGCTGTTGATCATGTCGGTGGCCAGCTGGGCCATCATCCTGGGTAAGGCTTGGTCTTTCTGGAAATTGCGTCTGGGTGTGCCCAAGGCTCTGGAAACCTTCTGGGACTCCAGCTCGGTCGCCACGGGCTTGACCCGACTGCAGGATTTGAAGCCTTTCCATGACATGGCTGCCCAGGGACAAGGGGCCATTCATCACCTGGAATCTCATCAGCGGGAAGGCGGACACCTGGATGCCCACCTGCCGGCCAGCGAACTGGTGACCCGGGCTCTGCGTAACAGCATCGCTCGTACTTCTTCCCGCCTGGAAGGAGGGCTGACCCTGCTGGCTTCCGTGGGTTCCACTGCACCTTTCATTGGTCTTTTCGGTACCGTTTGGGGTATTTATCACGCTCTGGCCCGCATCGGTGCTACCGGCCAAGCCAGTCTGGACAAGGTGGCCGGCCCCGTGGGCGAAGCCCTGGTGATGACGGCAGCTGGTTTGTTCGTGGCCATTCCCGCCGTGCTGGCCTACAACACCTTCAACCGCAACCTGCGCCTGATCGTGGCTGACATGGAAGCCTTTGCCCACGACCTGCATGCCTACTTCACCACCGGTCATCCCCTGCCATCTGCCCAGGGTAACGCCAGCAAGCTGCGCCCGGTGAATGTGGCGGCCGCCGCCGCTGGGGTGGCCTGACATGTCTTTCGGCAGCTTTGATTCCGGGGCTTCCAGCCCCATGGCAGAAATCAACACCACGCCCCTGGTGGACGTGATGTTGGTGCTCCTGATCATCTTTCTGGTGACCGCGCCCCTGATGACCCAAGCCATCAAGGTGGATCTGCCCCAGGCTTCGGCCCAGGCTTCAGATACCAAGCCGGAAACCATACGCCTGGCCATTGACGCCCAGGGGGTGCTGTACTGGAACGAGACGCCGTTTAGCGA
>QKDJ01000144.1 GCA_003252145.1 Azovibrio restrictus | reverse complement strand
CCCAACCCGCCCATCTCCAATCGCCGGATCAATTACACCCCAGCAGCGAAGGCGATCTTCTTCCAGAATTTCGCGAATTGTTCGCTTATACATTAGAGCACTGCATCGCACCGTTACTTGCAGACCAGCCCAAGCTGGCGGAAGAAGCCGTTTCGGTCGCTAACAGCATCCGTCAGGCACGTGCCATCAAGCAGTTGCAGGCCATACAAGGGAATCTCAAGCGCTTCGCCTTCAGACTGGAATTGCAGACGGAAGACCAAGCAGAGCTGCGTGGCAGCCTGGTCAAACTACTTCGCCTTGTGGTTCAAAACATCAGTGAGCTGGTGCTGGATGACCAATGGATTCACGGCCAGGTGGAAATCATCCGTCAAATCGTAGACAAGCCACTCTCCCAACAAGCTATAGATGACGCCGAACAACGACTAAAAGAAGTCATATTCAAACAAGGACAGCTCAAGCTCAGCCTCCAGGAAGCCAAAGATGCGCTGAAGAATATGTTGGCTGGTTTCGTAGACCACCTGGCGGACTTTGCCGGTGCCACCTCCGACTACCACGCCAAGATTGAGCAGTGCGCCGCCAAAATTGGGGCCGCCAATGGCATTAATGAGCTGGAAAGCGTCCTGCAAGAGGTTATGCAGGAAACCCGAAACATCCAGATTAACGCCCTGCGCTCCCACGATGAACTGGTAGATACCCAGGCCCGAGTTAAAGAAGCCGAGACACGCATCCTTAGCCTGGAAAAGGAACTCTCAGAAACCAGCCACCTCATCCGCCACGATCAATTAACGGGGGTACTCAATCGCCGGGGGCTGGAAGAAAGTTTCGACAAGGAAATAGCCCGCTCTCTGCGACATGAAACCCCCCTGTGCCTGAGTATGTTGGACATCGACAATTTCAAGCGCATCAACGACACACTAGGCCACGATGTAGGAGATGCCGCGCTCATTCACCTCGCCACCGTTATTCGTGAAACCCTGCGCCCCCAGGATACGGTGGCTCGTTTTGGTGGTGAAGAATTCGTGATCATCATGCCGGAAACCTCTCTGGATCAGGCTTGCGTCGCCATGACCCGGGTTCAACGGGAGCTGACTCGCCGTATTTTCCTCAACAACAACGACAAGCTCCTGATCACCTTCAGCGCAGGCGTCACCGAAATGCATCCGAACGACGACCACGCCGCCATGCTCAAACGCGCCGACGAGGCCATGTATCAGGCCAAGCAGACGGGCAAGAACAAGGTCATCACCAGCCCGTGATACTCTCTCGCCCATAATTAATAGACACAGCACACCATGAAGGCAGTCATCCTGGCGGGAGGCCTAGGGACCCGCATTAGCGAAGAGTCCCACCTGAAACCCAAGCCCATGATTGAAATCGGCGGCAAGCCGATCATCTGGCACATTCTGAAGATCTACTCAGCCCACGGCATCAACGACTTCATCATCTGTCTGGGGTACAAGGGCTACGTGGTGAAGGAATACTTTGCCAACTACTTCCTGCACAGCTCCGACGTGACCTTTGACATGCAAAACAATCGCATGGAAGTCCACGAGCGACATGCAGAACCCTGGCGGGTAACCCTTGTGGACACTGGAGAGAACTCACAGACAGGTGGACGGCTACGACGTATCAGCCACTTTCTCGACCAGGATGAGCCTTTTTGTTTCACCTACGGGGATGGTGTCGCCAATATCGACATCACCGCCCAGATCGCATTCCACCGTCGGCATGGTTTGCCAGCCACCGTATGTGCCGTACTTCCCCCGGGCCGTTTTGGCACGCTGGATATTAGGGAAAGCAGGGTAGCCAGCTTCCAGGAAAAACCCCATGGTGAAGGCGGCTTCATCAACGGCGGTTTCTTCGTACTGCAAAAGGACGTCATCAATCTGATTGATAGTGACGACACCTCCTGGGAAGGCAACCCCATGCATGAATTGTCCCGGCGGGGCCAACTGGCCGCCTGGCAGCATGAAGGCTTCTGGCAACCCATGGATACCCTGCGGGACAAGATGGCGTTGGAAAACCTGTGGCAGTCCAATAAGGCCCCCTGGAAAATATGGTGAGCCGCCCCATTGCCCCGGCGTTCTGGCATGGCAAGCGGGTGTTTCTCACCGGCCATACGGGATTTAAGGGAAGCTGGCTGGCACTCTGGCTACAACAACTAGGTGCTCAGGTCACCGGTTACGCACTGCCTCCCGTAACCACACCCAACCTTTTTGACTTGGCGGGGGTGGCTGAAGGTATGGTCTCCATCGTGGGAGACATCCGTGATCCAGCCTCCCTCAAGCAGGCCCTGGATGTAGCGCAACCGGAAATCCTCCTGCACCTTGCGGCCCAGGCATTGGTAGGTGAGGGCTATACCGATCCGGTTGGCACCTATGCCACCAACGTCATGGGCACCATTAATCTGCTGGAGCAGGCCCGACAGCTCCAGGACTTACGTGCTGCCGTCATCGTCACCACGGACAAGTGCTACGAGAACCTGGAAACTAATCACGCCTACGTGGAAAGCGATGCCCTGGGTGGGCACGACCCCTACAGCAGCAGCAAGGCGTGTACCGAGATCGTTGCCTCTTCCTGGCGCCGTTCGTTCTTCCACGAACCTGGGCAGCCCGCTATTGCCACTGCCCGAGCGGGAAACGTCATTGGCGGGGGCGACTGGTCACCCCATCGCCTTGTCCCCGATCTGCTTCAGGCCTTTGCAGCCGGAGAAAACGCCCAGTTACGCAACGGCCAGGCCGTACGTCCCTGGCAACATGTACTGGAACCCCTGGCGGGCTATCTGACCCTGGCTGAACAATTATGGGACGACAGCACCCTGGCCTGCGCCTGGAATTTCGGCCCGGAACTGGAAGATTGCGTCAGTGTCGCCCAATTGGCTGAGCATCTGGCCCGGCTCTGGCCCGGGGGCGGCCACCACACCATTCAGCCCTCGCCCATGCCCCATGAAGCTGGCCTACTGCGACTGGATGCAACTCGCGCAAAACAACACTTGCACTGGAAGCCTCGCTGGCGCCTGGAAGAGGCCCTTCGCCAGACTGTGGCTTGGCACCAGGCCTGGCTCGCCGGTTCAAGTATGGGAAACTTTTGCCGACAACAAATTGACTGCTACTCCCACACTGACGCATGAACGATAACGAAGAACGGCAGGCGATCCTGGATCAGGTACGCGCTTATGCCGCAAAAAAACAATCCACCCGGCAATTCATCCCTGGCCAGAGCGCGATTCCGCCCTCGGGTAAGGTATTGGGCGCCGAAGAGTTCGTGCATATGGTGGATGCGGCCCTGGATGGATGGCTGACAACCGGGCGGTATAACGATGCCTTTGAGGCGAAGCTGGCCGGATATTTGGGGGTACGTTACGCCCTCACCTGCAACTCGGGCTCCAGCGCCAACCTGCTGGCCCTCTC
>QKDJ01000316.1 GCA_003252145.1 Azovibrio restrictus | reverse complement strand
AGAGGCGGCTAGGAATAGTCCCCGTTTGCCTTCGCGGTTCATGCCCAGCGGATTATGAACCGTGTTCAGGCAAGATCACGAAAATCAGTTTCTGTGTATCAATCGCTCTCCAAAGCCCATAAGGATACGCGCTCAATTTTGCCCTCCATTCTCAAGCTTGAAACGGCTATTGCCGTGCGTTCCAATGAGACAAAACAAGGGTCAAACCGAATTGAGGCTAACCATGTTGGCATAGGGCACGTGCGAGTCTTCCAGACTGTCCAGCTGTTGAGACCGGCAACGGTGTCCCCAGCAATTCGAAATGTAAAACCTGGCGACTGGCCCGAATCGCGCTTACCATTAGGAAAATGCAAGATGGGGCGCAAAATGGGCAAAAAGGTGCGAGTGAGTCAATTCATCCAGAAGCTGGGCGAAATGGCTCAAGCCATGCCGGACAATCGGGCTGGCCATCATAACCAGCGTTATGAGTTGCAGGATGCAGTTCGGGGCGCATTTTCGGTCTTCTGCATGCAAAGTGAGTCGTTCCTGGCCCACCAACGGGCGCTTTTGCAACAAAAGGGACGAAGTAACCTAGAGAGTGTTTTTCAGATGGAGAGCGTGCCCAGTGACACGCACATACGCAACCTGTTGGATGGGGTGCACGTTGGGCACTTCGAAGCGGCCTACGACTGGTTGTGGCAGCGACTGCTGGCGACCGACAAAGTGGCGCCATTCCGGCTCATGGGGCGGCGGTTATTGGTGGGCGTGGATGGGATTCAATACTTCAGTTCAGCCAAGATCCATTGTGAGCAGTGCAGCCGCCAAGAAACGGACGGGGGTGTGCGCTACAGCCATCGGGTGTTGACGGCCCTGGTGGTGCACCCGGAGCAGTCGGAGGTGTTGCCCCTGGCGCCAGAGTTTCTGCTGCCGCAAGACGGGACAGACAAACAGGACAGTGAACTGGCGGCGGCCAAACGGTGGCTGCTGCGGCACGGGTCCTGGCTGCGGGAACAGAGCGCCGTCATCCTGGGTGACGATTTGTTCAGCCATCAGCCCTTCTGTGAAGTGGTGCTGGCGGCGGAACTGGCCTTCATTTTGGTCTGCAAGCCCAGTTCCCATGAGACGCTTTACAGCTGGGTAAGCGCGATTGAGCGCGGCGGCAAGGTGCCGGAAGTGAACCGCCGGGTCTGGAATGGTCGGCATGGTGAAATCTGGCGCTATCGTTACTTGAACGAGCTGCCGCTGCGCGCTGGCGACGACGGACTATGCGTCAACTGGTGTGAGTTGACCATCACCCATGAGAAGAGCGGTGAACAACTGTATCACAACAGCTTTGTCACCAATCTGCCGCTGAATAACCAGACGGTCCAGGATGTGACCCACGCTGGGCGCGCCCGCTGGAAGCATGAGAATGAGGGGCACAACGTGCTGACCACCCGCGGGTATCACATCAAGCACAACTTCGGCCATGGCCAAATACATCTGTCGACGGTCTTATTCTCACTGAACTTGCTGGCCTTCTTTCTGCACACCGTCTTGCAGTTGGTCGACACCCACTACCAGCAGATTCGGGCGGCGTTGGGGGCACGCCGGACCTTTTTTGAAGACATCCGTTCGCTCATGCGCTGGCAGGTCTTTGCCAGTTGGGAGGCCCTTATTCAGTTTATGGCTGACGGGCTTGGCCTGGCGCCGGCACCGGATTGACCGTCACGGCTACCCAATGACCTCTATTTTGTCGCCCAGCTGGCCGCAGTGGTTGTTGGCTGCCTCTTGGTTCCCTGTGCTGGCCAACGACGCTTGGGTGAGGCTCGCTTTGGTTCCGCCACGGCCCGTTTTGACCGCACCAGGGGCCGCTACTGTGGCCTTCGATCTGGATAATCGCCCTACAATTGCCAGAGGGCGCGCCAAGTTTGCCAGGCAGAAACCTTGAGCCGCATGACATTTTGCCCTATTGCGCTCTACATTTTGAATTGCTGAGCCCATCCACCAGAGGTACACAGCGACCAAGCTGGACCGCCATCCTACCGATTTTGAGCCGATTGTTCATCACTGGGGGCCACGGAATTTGAGCCGGCGTGAGAAGTACCAGACGAGGATCTGAAGTGGGTGAAGCAGCCACCGATGCCAGAAGATACGCCTGTTGCTGGCTACACCATAATACATGCGCAGGGATAACTCAGAAGGGAAAAAGGTTTGGCGCAAGATTTCCCGCCTGCTCCAACCAGGCCAATACTGCCTGGGCAGTGGCGGCCAGTCATGCAGCGCCAGTTCGGTGCCCGCCGGCCGCTTACCTCGGGGGATGCCGGCCGTCCGCGACAAGGTCTCCGACAATGGCGTGACGTATTGAAGCACCGATAACGCTGCCAGCGCCTTGGGAACCTCTCGCCTGATCCGTGCCCAATCCGCTTCCAGAGCCACATGTTCGGCATAACCTACCAGGTCTACCAGCCGGATGAGCTTGGTCCTTTCCGCCAGCAAGTGGGTCTGCAGGTGCCACAACATGTCGACGGGTCCCAGTGCGCGCGCCGGGCGCCCGTGAATCATCAGAGGGCGGCTCGCACGCCACAGCTGGTCAAAGGAGCCGCCGCGGGGGAAACGCATTCTGCCCCCCAGGCGATGGTGAAGTTCCACGCTCACGACCATCGTCTCGGTGGCCAAAGTTGCTACCGGCATATGGTGTGGCGAATCAGGCGATGGCTGTTCCGGCCGGGGCATCTGGTAACCCAGCCGGCGCACCATTTCCTGGGCCCTGACGACATCATCAGGCGGCACCAGCAAATCGAGGTCAGCCATTGGCCTTAGGCCAGGCTGTGGGTAGACTGTCGTCGCTAGCGCCGATCCTTTGAGCAGAAGCGCCGGGATCTGAGCGGCAGCCAGGGCGGCCAAGATTTCCGAGAGCTTCGCCATCCTCATTTCGTTGGCCACCTTGTGTCTCAGAAACAGCCCCTGCACCTGCAACCTCACTTCGCCTGGCAGGCTGAAGCCTCCTTGTCGCACGTGGTGAAAGAGCAGGGGGCCCAAGCCGTGGCTTTCCGCCAGGGGGGCCAGGTCGGGCCACTGCTGGAACTTCGTCAAGGCGTTTCCCAGTTGCTCGTAGAAGGCCGCATCCCCCGTCAGCCGAGCACACTGGACCAAGATGGCGTACGCCTCTTCAGCCACAGCGCGCCAAGAGGTCTCGCAGCCAGCGGATCAGGTCCGAGGGCTGGGCGTAGCTCACTTGAAACGCCAGCACCCGCTGCGCCAGCCGGGTCACCCACGGTAGGCCGTAGCCAGGCAGGTTCTGGGCATTGGCCAGGTGTTGCATCAGGTGGAAGCCACATTCGGCCGCGGAAAGCGGTACCGTCTCCAGGGCTGATCCCGCTTGATAGCGGATAAAAAGGATCCGGGAAATCGTCGTTTGCCGGCGGACGCCTCCCTTGCCAATTTCAGGAGCT
>QKDJ01000230.1 GCA_003252145.1 Azovibrio restrictus | reverse complement strand
GCGAGCATCAGGCTCACATTGCCGCTCATGTCGCCGATGGTGGGGTTGAGCTGGGCAAGACTGATTCTCAGGCTGCTCATGATCCACCTCCTCGGGCCGGTGCGGCAGGGTGCTGAAACACCTGGCGTAGATAGGCCAGAAAGGTCTGGTCTTCGCACAAGGTCTTGCCCGGCGCATCCGAGAGTTTGGCGACCGGTTGGCCGTTGCAGGAGATCAGCTTCATGACGATGTTGAGGGCCTTGTGGGGCGTGTCATTGGTCAAGTCGGTACCGATGCCATAGGCCGTCTGGATACGCCCCTTGAAGTGCCGATAGAGCGCCATGGCCCGGGGGACATCCAAGCCGTCCGAGAACACCAGTCGTTTGGCGGTAGGGTCGATGCGCAAGGCATGGTAGTGGGCGATGGCTTTTTCACCCCAGACGATGGGGTCCCCCGAGTCATGACGCAGACCGTCAAAGAGCTTGGCGAAATAGAGGTCAAAGTCGCGCAGGAAAGCGTCCATACCCACCACGTCGGTCAGGGCGATGCCCAGGTCACCCCGATATTCCTGCACCCAGCCTTCCAGTGAGGCCTTCTGGAAATCCCGCAGACGGAAGCCGAAAGCCTGATAGGCCTGTAGATATTCGTGGGCCATGGTTCCAATGGGGAGAAGGTTGAGCTTCTTCGCCAGGAAAACGTTGGAGGTGCCGCGAAAGTGTTCCGGCAGCTCCCGGGCCAAGGTGCGTACGACCTCTTCATGCCAGGCTCCGGAATAGCGGCGACGCAGGCCGAAGTCGGTGATCACGAAAGGCTCGGCGCCCCCCAGGTCAGCAGCTTCCCGGCGCACCAGGGCAATCTTGGATTGCAGCCGTTGCCTGGCCTCCATCAAGGCAGCATCCGTATCACCAAGACGGCGAAAATAGAGTTCATTGACGATGTAGAGCACGAAGATTTCGAAGGCCATCACATGCACCATGGGGCCCTTGGCAACGATGCTCAGCCGTTCTCCCTCTTCGCTGACCTGGATGAAACGGCGCTGGAAGCGGAAGACGGAGAGGAAGTCCACAAAGTCGCTCTTGATGAAGCGCAGACTCCCCAGATAATCGAGTTCTTCCTGGGTAAAACTGAGGCTGCAGAGGCGATCCAGCTCCTGTTCCACCTGGGCTTTCAGTTGGGTCAGGGGAAACTCGGGGGTGTTGCGGCAGACAAAGGTGTATTCGGCCAGGGCGCCCGGATGACTGTGCAGCAGGGCCTGCCACATGGTGAATTTGTAGAGATCGTTTTCCAGCAGACTCTGCACGATGGGTTGCTTGTTATCCATGTTGTTCTCCTTGATCTGACTTCAGTCAGCGTTGGCGAGCAGTTCGGGAAGGATTTCCGCGCTGCGGGCAATACGGGCGCCACGGGCTGCCATGTCCTCAATAAAACCTTGGTACTGGGTCTCGAAACCGCTCACCGGGCTCATGCAATCCGTGAGCAGCACCAGCCGTCCCCAAGCCTCTTTGGGCAAAGCCTCGGCAATGTGCTCCGTAGTCGCCTTGACACAGTGACTACCGGCTTCACCTGCAATCAGGATCAGATCCGCCTGCTGCAGACTGGAGAGAAACGCGACATTGCTGCCGGTTTCCGGCGCCGCCGGGTCCGGCACTTCGGCGCGTACGGCGCTGTAATGCTCGGTCCAGGGGTTGGTGCCCTTGATCACTTTGGCGACACCGATGCCGGAAGCCTCTTCCCAGCAGTTGTAGGCCGCCCGTACGGCGTCATGCACGTTATGCCCCCAGCTGCCCAATTCGCAGTGCACCGGCCAGATCATGTGGGTGTAACGCCCGGCGGCTTCCAGGGCTTCCAGATAACTCAGGACTCGCTCCCGGGCTGCTTCGTCTCGGGGACGGAATTCGCCGCGCCGGACCCGGACAGCCTGGATTTGGGTGAAGGGGGCTACCGGACTGCCGTCACTCCGGACCCAGAAGGTGGGGTGGGCGATGTCCAGACGCTGGTGGGAATCCAGGGTGACGCTGATGTTCGTCAATCCGGCTCCGCCCTGATCAATCAGAGCGGCCAGGCGAAGCATGTCAGCGTGGGCGCCAGTCACGGGCAGGGCGGGTCGATGTCCATTCTGCAGGGCCTCGGGCAGGTCGCAAAAGTCGTTTTGGGGATCAATGATCACCAGATGAATGGTTTGCCGGGTCATGTTGCCCTCCTGTTTAAAGGGCGCTGTCATCAGCGCATGGATTCATCCTAGGCTACTTTGTTTAATATTGCAACTAAGTAAGGGTCGGTTTTGTGGGATTCGCTGATACACCCCGGATTTTTAAGAGGCCAAGCCCGGAATTTGTTTGCTTGCCTGTTATCCTAAGGGGCTTATGTAACCTGTGGTGACCCAATGGCTGAGATCATATGCACTGTGGACGTGGTCCTGCTTACCCTGTTGGATGGTCAGCTCCGGGTCGCTCTGTTGCGTCGGGACCATGAGCCATTTCCCGGTGTGCTGGCTTTGCCAGGGGGGTATATCCATCCTGACCAGGATGGGGACACTCAGGTGGCGGCTGCGCGGGTGCTGCTGGAAAAGACCGGTATCGTTAGCCCCTATCTGGAGCAACTGGCCACGTTTTCTGGTCGTGGACGGGACCCACGAGGTTGGTCCCTTTCCATCTGCTATTACGCCCTGGTGCCCACGGAAGTGATCAGGCTGGCAGGGCATCCGGAAGTGGTACTCGTGCCTGCAGATGGCATCGCCGGCCTGCCTTTTGATCACCAACAGATCGTTGCTGCCGCGCTGGAGCGCGTGCGTAACAAGAGCAGCTATTCCTCCCTGCCCGTGTATCTCTGCGGCGATACCTTTACCCTGCCTCAACTGCAGTCCGTCTACGAAGCCCTGCTGGGCGAGCCGGTAAACAAGGTGAGCTTTCGGCGAAAAATCGAGGAATTCGACATCCTTGAGCCTATCGAGGGGGCCATGGAAACGGGCAAGGCTCATCGCCCTGCGCAGCTCTACCGACTCAAATCCAGATACCGGAATCGACTGTCCCTGACGGATCGGGGTTTGGGTACCGGCTGAGTCTTTGAGTCTGTCATGCCTCGCAGCGCATGCCGGGTTCTGTCATCCTGGGTATCGTTGGGCCCCTGTTCGGGAAGTGTCGTTGCCTACTCGTTGGAAACTTCTGCTTTCCTGCCATGGTCCAGTAACAGGCCACTACAATGAAGACTTATGAACACGAGCACGGCGATGAAGAATAGGGAAGCGCTGAATCGACTGGCTGCCGAGGTGACACAAGGCGAGCTGGTTTTTTCGACCCATACCCAAGTGGCGCTGCAGATTCGCGTGGCCCTGGATGATCCGGACATGCATTCCGAAGCGGCTGCCAAAATCGTACAGGCGGAGCCCTTGCTGGCGGCGAGGGCGGTAGCCCTGGCCAATTCCGTGGCCTTCAATCGCTCGGGGAACCCGGTTTCCGACGTGCGTTCGGCAGTCGTGTGCTTGGGGCTGAATCTGATCCGTGCCCTGTCTACGGCACTGATCATGCGGCAGATCGCCGCAAATCCAGCGGCCACTCATCAGCAACTGGCCACCCGTCTTTGGGAGCACACCTCCCATGTGGCGGCCCTGTGCTATGTCCTGGCCAAGCGTGTGAGTCGTCAGAACCCGGACGCCGCCATGTTTGCCGGTATTGTCCATGAGGTGGGAGGGTTCTATCTGATTTCCCGTGCAGAGGCTTATCCGGGACTCTTGGACGAAGAGGTGGATAAGGCTTGGCGGACGGGGGGCGAAGCCCTGGTGGGCTCAGCGGTATTGAAAGCCTTGGCGGTGCCAGAGGAAATTGCCACGGCAGTCGGTGGTTTGTGGCAGGGGCGTGTCGTCCTGCCGCCGAAAAACCTTGCCGACACCTTGTTTCTGGCCAATTGCCTGACACCCATTGCCAGTCCTCTGGATGCCAATGTGGGGATGGAGGGCAATCCGGAAACCCGCGATTTGCCCTCTCAGGTGATGGCAGATGCTGAACTGGCGGCGATCCTTGAAGAGTCCAGCGAGGAATTGAGTGCTATTGCGGCGTCGTTAAGTTTTTGATGAGTAGGGCTTCTTTTTTTTTTAAAATGACCTAAACTAGACAAACGGCCTAACTGTATCAAGGCAAACCCTTCGAAAGATGGGGACGCAAAATCACCGGTCTAAAGAGTGGCATTGCTTCGAGGGCATGCGCTCCATGATAGCGGGACTGCCAGGCTAGGCGAGATTCGTCGGTTCCATTCGTGAACTGGCGCCTCGCGCAAGTGGCAGCGCGCGTTTTCGGTGGCTCCTTCTCTTTTGCTTGTTTGCTCAACAGGTCTGATTTGTTTGAGTTTGCTGCGTTTTTTGCGGCGAGGGAGCGTGTCATGGCAACTACAGCGTACGGAAATGTGATCAATCTGCAACCCGGTGGACCCGGTGTGGCTGCAACGTCCAATCGTATCCTGATGGGATGCCGTGACTTGGCTTCACGCCGCTTGCGGGAAGTTTCTCGGACCATGCTGGAACAGGCCATCGAGGCGCTGCATAAGCGCGCTGATGCGCTCAACGGCAAGGGTAACTTCCGCCTCATGCTGGATCTGGCCAATGCTTTGCGCGAGAAGGGCTCCCGTCTGGAAGCCCAGTTGTCTGCCCACTGGGCCCAAGAGTTTGATGGGGCCCTGAAAGGGGTTGAGGAACCAGCGCCCAAGAAGCTTTCCCTGGATGATCTGCAGATCGTCGATGTGGGTGAAATGGACGAAGAGCTGGCTCTGAAGTCCCTGGCCCGCCGTCTGGAAGACAAATGTGCGGATGAGTTGTATGCCCTTGGGCGGCGTATCAATTTCCTGATCGACCATGACAGTCCCGCCGATGCTCCCAATCCCTTGTCACCGGATGTTTTCACCCGCTCCTTGCTGGGTGCCCTGCGGGATGTGGAATTCGAGATTCAAAGTCGGATCGAGTTGTACCGCTGTCTGGAAGGGTTGGTGGTGGCACAGGTGGGGCCCGTTTTCCACGCGATCAATGCCCAGTTGTTGAAGCACGACATTCTGCCCAATCTCAAGCGGGGTTATGGTCGGAGCCCGAGTCAGAACTCCAGCAAGGAAACGAGCAAGGAAGAGGCTTCAGGCGACATATTCAACATGCTGCAGCGCCTGGTTTCGGGGGGCGTTGCAGCCCCGTCTGGGGCTGCTGCCTTGCCGGGGGTGCCAGGGATTCCTGGCGCCGGGGTAGGCGGCGGTCAAAGCGTTCCTGTGGCCCAGGTGTGGGCTTCCCTGGAGGCCATGCAGCATGCCGTCCAGAATTTCGCCGTTGGCCAGCCGGTGGCGACCGAGAACACCAATGTGTTGCACAACTTCAGGGCCAGTGAAGTCGGTCAGGGCTTGGGTCAGCTGGATGCCATCACGGTCGATATCGTGGCCATGCTGTTCGACATGATTTTCGATGATCGGGAAATTGCCGATCCCATCAAGGCTTTGGTGGGCAAGTTGCAGATTCCCATCCTCAAGGTCGCCATGCTGGATCGTGCCTTCTTCTCCAGCAAGGCTCATCCGACCCGTCGTTTGCTTGACCTGATTTCCCGTACCGCCCTGCGCTGGGGCAAGGACGTGGGGCACGATGACCCGATCTATTTGAAGATCGCCGAAATTGTGGACCAGATCCATGGCAATTTTCAGCAGGATACGGACCTGTTCACCAAGTTGAGTGACGATTTCGAGCAGTTCTTGGCGGAATACGAGGCTACGACTGCTGGAGACCTCAGTCGTGCCGCTTCCCTGGTGGCCCAGCGTGAACGGGAAGAACTGGCGGGCTTGGCAGTGGAAAGGGAGCTTCGTCCCCTGTTGTCCATGCCTCAGCCTGGTGTGGTTGCCGCGCTCCTGGAGCGCGAGTGGCGCCTGCTGTTAAAGCAGATTTACCTGGCAGAGGGCTTGGATAGCGAAGCCTGGCAAGGGGCTATGGAAACTGCTGCTGCCCTGGTGGATAGCACCAGAGCCAAGCGTGATCCCCAGGAGCGCCAAGCCCTGGCCTGCCAACTACCCGTGTTGCTGAAGCAATTGATTGCAGGGTTTGACCGGATCAAGACGGATGGTGAGCGGCGCCATCGGGTGCTGGATGAATTGTTCTCCGTCCATGCCAAGGCTCTGCGTGGAACTGAGATGTCGGCTGCCGAGCCTGTGGCTGAGATGCTGGAGGAGCAGGAAGCGGTTGTGGCTGAGCCCGAAGTGACGACCCAGGTGCTGGGCGATGGCGAAGTGACGGTGGAAAGTCTGACCTTGAGCCAGGAACTGCCGGATGTGGAAGCGGCTCAGGAGGTCGAGGACTTGCAGCGGGGCGACTGGGTGGAGTTCATCCAGCCCGATGGCGAGGCCATTCGCTATCGCTTGTCCTGGGTCAGTCCCCAGCGCGGTATCTTCCTCTTTACCAATCCCCATTCTCCCCAGGCCCTGGCCGTTTCTCCTGAAGCCATGAGCGTGCAACTGCAGCGGGGCGAAGTCCGGATTCTCTCTACCGAGCCCATCTTTGACCGGGCTCTGGCACGTACTATCGAAGTCCTGCAGGCCGCCTGATTACAGCGGTCCATGAAAAAAGGCGACGGGTTTGACCGTCGCCTTTTTTCATTAGATCAGCCGGTTCAGGCTCGGGCGGCTCCGGTGGACAGGTGGGCCTCCTGCTCATCCAGGACCAGCTCCGGATCATCGGCCTCTTCCACCGTCTCATTATTCAGGTGCTGGTGCAGACGCTCCGTATCCAGTTCCTTGCACCACTTGGCGACCACCAGGGTGGCGACCCCGTTACCGATCAGGTTGGTCAGTGCCCGGGCTTCGGACATGAAGCGGTCGATACCCAGGATCAAGGCCAGGCCGGCAACCGGTACATGGCCCACGGCAGACAGGGTGGCGGCCAGCACGATGAAGCCGGAGCCAGTCACCCCGGCGGCACCCTTGGAGGTCACCAGCAACACGGCCAGCAGGGTCAGCTGCTGGTTCAGGGTCATGGTGGTGTCAGTGGCCTGGGCGATGAATACGGCAGCCATGGTCAGGTAAATGGCAGTGCCGTCCAGGTTGAAGGAGTAGCCGGTGGGAATCACCAGACCCACAACGGTCTTCTTGGCGCCCAGGTTCTCCAGCTTGGCCATCATCCGGGGCAGGGCGGATTCGGAAGAGGAGGTGCCCAGCACCAGCAGGAGTTCTTCCTTGATGTACTTGATGAACTTCCAGATGGAGAAACCGTGGAAGCGGGCGACGGAGCCCAGTACCACGAAGATGAAGATCAGGCAGGTGGCGTAGAAGGAGCCCATGAGCTGAGCCAGTTGCAGCAGGGAGGCCACGCCATGTTTGCCGATGGTGAAAGCCATGGCACCGAAGGCACCAACGGGGGCCAGCTTCATGATCATGTTCACGATGTGGAAGAGCACATGGGAGAGGCGCTCGATCACGTCGAAGACGATATTGCCCCGGCCACCAAAGGCGTGCAGGGCAAAACCGAACAGCACGGAGAACAGCAGCACCTGGAGCATGTCACCCTTGGCAAAGGCATCCACCACGCTGGTGGGGATGATGTGCAGCAGGAATTCGGTGGTGGTCTGCATCTTGGCCGGATCTGTGTAGCTGGCAATGGCCTTGGTATCCAGGCTGGCAGGGTCCACATGCATGCCGGCGCCAGGTTGGACTGTATTGACGATGATGAGGCCGATGATCAGGGCCACGGTACTCATGATCTCGAAGTAGAGCAGGGCGTAGCCGCCGGTCTTGCCCACCTTCTTCATGTCTTCCATCCCGGCGATGCCGATGACGACGGTACAGAAGATGATCGGGGCGATGATCATCTTGATGAGCTTGATGAAGCCGTCACCCAGAGGTTTCATCTGGGTGCCCAGTTCGGGCATGAAGTGACCCAGTAGAACGCCAATGGCAATGGCGATGATGACCTGGATATACAGGCTCTTGGATTTGTTGGCTGTTGCAGACACGTCTCACCCTCCTGGTGTTGTCCTCCCCCCATGGGAGGTCACTCTCTATTGCAGGGGGTGTGCCAGGGGTGTTGTGTCTTATATAAGTTTCAAGTCATTGATTCTTAAAGGTTGGGTGAGTGGTGTGCAAAGAGGTGTTGTACGGTTTTCCGGATGGAGTGAATTCCTTCGTTCGGAAAACCGTACGTCAGCCTGTTCTCTAACTTGGAGTGCTTACCAGCTGCGTGCGCCGAATTGATAATTCCGGGTGGTCTTGGGAACCGGGTCAGGGGTTTCCGCCTCTGGGGGTAGGGCCGTCTGGGCAGGCAGTGAAGCCGTTGGGCAAAGCAGGTCCCGCAGCCGCACCAGGGTGACCAGCAATTCCTCATCATCGGCCAAATCCTCAATTTCTCCCAGGCGGGTCCGGGCATATTCCGAATCCCGGCTCAATTGTTCCAGATCCACGGACTGATTGAGCTGCCGACGGACTTGAAGTTTGAAACGGGCCAGCAGGCGGGGGAGCTCGTAGGGATCAGCCATGTGCGAAAGTCCAGAGGAAACAAGATGGTCGGACTTTGCGAAAACCATGCCAAATGTGTTGTTGCGTCAATTCAATAGCTTAAGAATGTCCACAACCCAAATATGGGTTTTTGCTGGTGCATGGGTGAGTCATCTGGCGCGATTCTGGTGCGTCGCAGCATGGGGCGGCAGTTACAATGGAGGCCGACTCGAATTCCTGTACGAATATGTCTGCAACCGTGGCTTCTCCCCTGTTGGGCTGGCTGCCTGTCTGGCAGCGCAATTTCCTGGTCTGGCGCAAGCTGGCCCTGCCTTCCATTCTGGGCAATCTGGCCGACCCCCTGATCTACATGCTGGGTCTGGGTTATGGCCTAGGGGCCCTGTTGCCCAGTCTCGACGGTCAGCCTTACGTGGCCTTCCTGGCAGCGGGGATCATCTGTTCCTCCACCATGAACGCGGCCACCTTCGAGGCCCTGTATTCCGCCTTCTCCCGCATGCATGTGCAGAAAACCTGGGAGGCCATCCTCAATACGCCCCTGGGCATGGCGGATGTGCTGCTCGGTGAGTTGGTCTGGGCGGCCACCAAGTCGGTGCTTTCCGGGGTGGCGATCCTGGTGGTTGTGGGGGTCATGGGGCTGACCCAGGGACCTCTGGTGCTGTGGGTGTTGCCAGCGGTGGCCCTAACCGGCCTGGCTTTTGCCGCCCTGGGACTGATCTGGAACGCCCTGGCGCCGTCCTACGATTTCTTCATGTACTACTTCACCCTGTTCATCACCCCCATGACCTTGATTTCCGGGGTGTTCTTTCCCACGGATCAGTTACCGGCCTGGCTGGCCTGGGTGGGCGGCTGGTTGCCTCTGGCTCAGGGGGTGGCCCTGGTGCGGCCCCTGTTGGCGGGCCAGGTGCCGGATGGTGTCTTAGTCCATGTGCTGGCCCTGCTGGTCATGACCCTGGTGTCCTACGCCATAGCCCTGGTGCTGACCCGGCGGCGCTTGATGAAGTAAGGGTCTCAGTGGGCGGAAGGGAAGCCCGCGAGAATCAACATTTCCGCTTCGTGGGCGGCCACGGGGCGGGAATACAGGAAGCCCTGGGTGTGGGTGACGCCCATGCCAGCCAGCAGGCGGGCCTGTTCCTGCAATTCCACCCCTTCGCAGATTACATCCTGTTGCAGGCGCTGGGCCAGTTGTACGATGGTTTCCACAAAGTGCCGGTCTGTTTCCTTCTCATGCACATGGCGGATGAAGGAGCGGTCCACTTTCAGGGTGTCGATGGGTAGCCGGTGCAGGTAGGCCAGGGAGGAATAGCCGGTGCCGAAATCGTCCAGCAGGATGCGCAGGCCCATGGCCTTGAGGGATTCGAGCAGGGTGATGGCCCGTTCCGTATCCTCCATCATGGCGCTTTCCGTGATTTCCAGCTTCAGGTGTTCCGGTTGCAGGCCGGTGCTGACCAGTACGTCCTGTACGTCATTGAGCAGGCGGGGATGCAGGACCTGCTTGGTGGATAGATTGACGCTGACGCTCAGGTGCTCCGCACCGGGCAGGCGGGCCTGCCAGTGACGTAACTGGCGACAGGCTTCGTGCAACATCCAGCGGCCCAGGGGCACGATCAGGCCGGTTTCCTCGGCCACGGGAATGAATTCCAGGGGGGAAATCAGCCCCTTGCTGGGGTGATTCCAGCGCACCAGGGCTTCGAAGCCCGTGAGTTGTCCCGTGAGCAGTTGCACGATGGGCTGGTAGTAGGCCTGAAATTCGCCCCGCTCCAGGGCCTGACGCAGATCCAACTCCAGTTTCAGGCGACGCACCGCCTGGTCGTGCATGTTCTTGTTAAAGACCAGATAGGCGCCGCCTCCCTGGCTCTTGGCTTGGACCAGGGCCATGTTGGCGTCCCGCAACATCATGTCGGGTTGCTGGTATTCCTCTCCATTGATCACGATGCCAAAGGACACGGTGGCAAAAACCTGGTGGCCATTTAGGGGGAAAGGAAATTGCAGTTTCTGCTGAACCCGGTTGACCACATGGAGGGTGGCACTTACGTCCCGGATGTCTTCCAGCAGGATGCCGAACTCATCGCCGGAAAGACGGGCCACCATATCTGTAGGGCGGATGGTGTTGCGTAACAGATTGGCCACGCTCATGAGCAGCAGGTCCCCCATGCGGTGGCCTAAGCTGTTGTTGATCACCGAGAAGCGATCGATGCCGCAATGGAGCACGGCAAATTGCATATCCTTGCGGCGCTCCGCCCGGTGCAGGGTGTGCTCCAGACGGTCCAGGAACAGGCTGCGATTGGGCAGGCCGGTGAGGCCGTCCACGAACACGTCAGGCAGATGGGCCTCTTCGGCACACAGCTGTACGGCTGTTTCGTGGGCGGAGGCGTAGAAGAGTTCCTCTTCTGCGTCGTAGGTGATGCTCCAGGCCACGCCCAGGTAGTCTTTTTCCTTGCGGCTGCAGCGGCTGGCAAAGCGCAGGGTGGGGAGGTCAGCATGCATGCTGGCCAACTTTTCCTGGCAATCGGCCCGGTCCTCCGGGTAGAGCAGGTCAAAAAAAGTGCGTTGCCGTAGTTCCTCTGCGTCGTAACCCAAGGTTTCCGACCAGGCATCGCTGAACATTTTGAGTCGCCCCTGGCGATCAAAGACCAGGAGTAGGGTACCCGGCAGTTTCAGGAAGGCACTGGTGAGTGGCGAAGGTTCGCTACGAAGACGGTACATGCAGGCATGAGGGCGTTGCGGCAGCCCATTATGACTGAAGGGGACTGTTCCGGGAATGCCCGCTAAAATGGGGGGATGAACGATATTCTCTTAGTCCTCACCAATCTGCCCGATCAGGCCGGTGCCGAGCGTGTGGCCACCGCTTTGGTGGAACAGGGGCTGGTGGCCTGCGTCAATATTCTGGCGCCCTGCCAGTCCGTCTATCGCTGGGAGGGCAAGGTGGAGCGGGCCACGGAAGTGCCCGTTCTCATCAAGACGCGAGCCATTCATTATCCGGAGGTGGAGCTGGCCATCCGGCAACTGCATCCCTACCAGGTGCCCGAAATCATCACCTTGCCGGTGAGCGGTGGTTTGCCCGCCTATCTGGACTGGGTGCGACAAGAAACCGAAGGACCGACCGACCTATGCTGAATTCCTTGCTGAGCCTGTTCCGCCTTGTCGGGCTGTTGTTGCCCCTGCTGGGTTTGCTGGGGGCGGGTCCCGTGCGTGCCCAGCAATTCCTGGACCCCATGCTGGCCTTCCAGCCCAGTGTTCGGGCCCTGGATGACCGTACCCTGGAGGTGCGTTTCGACATTGCGCCCGATTACTACCTGTATCGGGACAAGTTCCGTTTTGCCAGTGATGAGGCGACCCTGGGGGCGCCGGAATTACCCAAGGGCCAGGAAAAGGAGGACGAAAATTTCGGCAAGGTGGAAATTTTTCACGACGAGGTCTTGATTCGTCTGCCGGTGGAGCGCCAGGCTTCCGGCCCCCTGTCCTTTGCCCTGCGAGTCACCTCCCAGGGCTGTGCCGACGGGGGCATCTGCTATCCCCCTCAAACCCAGACCTTGCAGGCGGAATTGCCGGCCGAAGGTAGTTTGCCCCCTGCTCCGGCCGCTCAGGCTAGTGGCGACGAAAGTGGATTGATTGCTGCAGCCCTGAGTAAGGCCGGTTTCTGGAGCAATCTGCTGATTTTCTTCGTGGCCGGTCTGGGGCTGGCTTTCACCCCCTGCATGTTCCCCATGATTCCCATTCTGTCCGGCGTCATTGTGGGGCAGGGGCATAAGGTTTCCCGAGGCCGGGCCTTTGTGCTCTCCCTGGTCTATGTGTTGGGTATGGCCCTGACCTATACCGCCGTGGGTGTGGCGGCGGGCTTGAGCGGTACCTTGCTGTCGGCTGCCCTGCAGAATGTCTGGGTTCTTTCGGCCTTTGCCGGGGTGTTTGTCCTGCTCTCCCTGTCCATGTTCGGCTTCTACGAGTTGCAGATGCCCTCGGCCTTGCAAAGCAAACTTTCGGAGGAATCCGGGCATTTGTCCGGCGGGCGAGGCATCAGCGTGTTGTTCATGGGAGCCTTGTCGGCCCTGATCGTGGGGCCCTGCGTGGCAGCGCCTATGGCGGGGGCTTTGCTCTATATCGGGCAGACCGGGGATGCGGTGCTGGGCGGAGCTGCCCTGTTCGCCATGGCCCTGGGTATGGGCGTGCCCCTGTTGGCAGTAGGTTTGTCAGCCGGCACCTTGCTGCCCCGTTCCGGCCCCTGGATGGAAGGAGTGAAGAAGGCATTCGGGGTGATGTTGCTGGCCACAGCCGTCTGGTTGATTTCCCCGGTGACTCCCCAAGTGGCTGTGATGCTGGCCTATGCCCTGCTGCTTAT
>QKDJ01000194.1 GCA_003252145.1 Azovibrio restrictus | reverse complement strand
TTGGCAGACATGAGAACCTCCCGTTCAGTCCAGCAATTTCCAGCTCAGGGTTTCACCCGCCCGCAAGGGCACCAGGGTTTCACCACTCACATAGGGATAGACCTCAGGCACCGGCAGAGGCGTCTTGGCCAAGGTCACTTTCCCTTCGTTGCGAGGCAGACCGTAGAAATCGGGGCCATGGAAGCTGGCAAAGGCTTCAAGTTTGTCCAGTGCACCGGCTGCTTCGAAGGCTTCCGCATACAGTTCCATGGCCCCGTAGGCGGTATAACAACCGGCGCAACCGCAGGCGGCTTCCTTGGCTCCCTTGGCGTGGGGCGCCGAATCCGTGCCCAGGAAAAACTTGGGACTCCCGGAAATGGCAGCCGCCACCAGGGCTTCCCGATGGACTTCCCGCTTCAGGACCGGCAGGCAGTACCAATGGGGCCGCACTCCGCCCTGGAAAATAGCATTGCGGTTGTAGAGCAGGTGATGGGCGGTGATGGTGGCACCCACGTTAGCACCGGCAGCGGCCACGAACTCGGCCGCGTCCTTGGTGGTGATGTGCTCCATCACCAGCTTCAGCTTGGGGAAGCGCTGTAACAGGGGCGCCAGCACCGTGTCGATGAAGACCTTTTCCCGATCAAAGAGATCAATGGCCGGGTCCGTGACTTCTCCATGCACCAGCAGGGGCAGACCCAGGCGCTCCATTTCGGCCATGGTGTCGTAGGCCTTGTCGATACGGGTCAGACCCGCGTCGGAATTGGTGGTGGCCCCGGCTGGATACAGTTTCACCGCTTTGACGAAGCCCGAGGCCACGGCCTTGGCGATTTCTTCGGGCGGGGTGTTATCCGTCAGATAGAGGGTCATCAGGGGTTCGAAACTCATCCCGGCCGGCAGCGCCGCCAGGATGCGGTCCCGATAGGAGGCTGCCAGTTCCACCGTGGTCACCGGCGGCTTCAGGTTGGGCATGACGATGGCCCGGCCAAACTGGCGGGCCGTATGGGGCAGCACGGCGGCCAGAGCCTCGCCATCACGCAGGTGCAGGTGCCAGTCATCGGGGCGGGTCAGGGTGATCTGCATATCAATCTCGCAACAGGTTTCAGTATGAATTCTAGCGCTTCAGTTCCAGGGCCCGATCATAGAGGGCATTCTTGGCTGCACCGGTAATGGCCGAGGCCAGCTTGGCGGCCTGCTTCACGGGTAAGCCCTCGTCCAATAGCAGACTCAGCACCCGCTCCGCCTCGGCATCGTTCCCCGTGGCCTGGCAACCGGACACCAGCAGGACGAACTCCCCTTTTTGCCGGTTGGGGTCTCCCTGTAGCCATTCCAGAGCCTCGCCCAGAGGCAGACTGTGGATGGACTCGAAGAGTTTGGTCAGCTCACGGCCGATAACCAGGGTCCGTTCCCCGCCCAAGACCTGAGCCAGGTCCGTGACGGTTTCCAGTACCCGGTGGGGCGCTTCGTAGAACACCAGGGTATAGGGCAGTTCCCGCAGGGCTTCCAGAGCCTTCTGGCGTTGACCGGCCTTGACGGGCAAGAAGCCGTAGAACAGCCAGTGAGCATCATCCAGCCCCGCCGCCGACAGGGCGGTGGTGGCCGCACAGGGTCCGGGCAGGGGAATGACTTTGGCCCCCGCCTCCCGTACCCGGGCCACGATGCGCGCCCCGGGATCGGAGATGGCCGGGGTGCCCGCATCGGACACCAGGGCCACGGCTTCGCCAGCCTCCAGCTTGGCGAGGATCTGCCCCGCCGCCTCCACTTCATTATGTTCGTGGGCTGCCAGCAGCCGAGCCCGAGAGCCCAGATGCTTGAGTAAAGGGCCGGAATGCCGGGTATCTTCGGCCGCCACCCAGGCCACCTGGGTCAGCACTTCCCGGCAGCGCTCGCTGATGTCCTTGAGATTCCCCAGGGGAGTGGGGACCACGTACAATGGCGCAAATTCTTTTGTCATAAGGCGCTTCAATGGCGAATGCGGGCAAAGATACCACGGACGGCAAGCGGGCCGAGGCTCTGGCCGCTGCTTATCTGGAAGCACAGGGCCTGAAACTTCTGGCCCGTAATTTCCAGGTGCGCGGCGGAGAGATTGACCTGGTGGCCCGCCAGGGCAATTGCACGGTTTTCGTGGAGGTCCGCCTGCGACGCCATGCGGGTTTTGGAGGGGCCGCAGCCAGCATCACTGCCACCAAGCAGCAGCGTCTGATCCTCGCCGCACGGCACTGGCTGGCGCAGCATGGCGAAACCCCCTGCCGGTTCGACTGCATCCTGCTCTCCAGCCTGGAGACCCGTTCCATTCAGTGGCTTCCCGATGCCTTCAGGCCCGATTAGCACTTTTCTGGCCGGGGTCCTGCTGACCCTCCTGTTGCAGGCAAACCCCGCACTCGGCCAGGACGCCCGGATGCGTTTGCTGGTCCAGTCCTCTCCTCTGGCAGGCAGCCAGTTCCATGCCCTGAAATCCCTCGTTCACCGCATGCAGGAAGGAGATGCCCTAACCCTGGTACGGGAACCGGACAACCCCCATGACCCCCTGGCCATCCGGGTGGAATGGCAGGGCCACAAGCTGGGCTATGTACCGAGGAAGGAAAACCGCGCCGTGGCCGAAGCCATGGACCGGGGCGAGCATCTGCAGGCCCGAGTTTCCCGGATCAGGGACGCCCGGAATCCCTGGCAGCGGCTGGAGCTGGAAATCCTGATGGAACTGTAATGCTAGAATCTGCGTCAGATTTTCGTGCCAACCCCGTGAGCCTTATATGGATTTAATCGCCCGAGTCAGCCAGCATTTTGAAGACAGCGCCCGTACCAAGCAGGAGGCTGCCGAGTTGTTGGCCGCTCCGGTGGCTGCCGCCATCGAGGTCATGACCCACGCCTTGATCAACGACGGCAAGATTCTCGCCTGCGGCAACGGTGGCTCCGCTGCCGATGCCCAGCACTTTGCCGCCGAGCTGGTGGGCCGTTTCGAAGTCGAACGTCAGGAACTGGCCGCCATAGCCCTGACCACCGACAGTTCCATCCTCACGGCCGTGGGCAATGACTACGCCTTCAATCACATTTTTTCCCGGCAGGTGCGGGCCCTGGGCCGTCCCGGTGACGTGCTGCTGGCCATTTCCACCTCCGGCAATTCGGGCAATGTGATCGAGGCCATTCGTGCCGCCCACGAGCACGACATGCGGGTCATCGCCTTCACCGGCCGTGATGGAGGCCAGATTGGCGCCATGCTGCGCCACGATGACGTCCATCTCTGTGTACCGGCCCAACGTACCGCCCGTATTCAGGAAGTCCACCTTTTGATGATCCACTGTCTGTGCGATGGCATCGACAGTCTGCTGATGGGAGTAGATGCATGAACAATACTCAGCTTCCCGGTCGCCGCGCCCTCCTGGGCCTGACCGCTCTAGGGCTTTGCCTGCCTGCCCTGCAAGGCTGTTTCGGGGTAGCCGTGGCC
>QKDJ01000001.1 GCA_003252145.1 Azovibrio restrictus | reverse complement strand
GAGAAGGCGCCACCACTGTCTTCCGAATGGGTCAGCACTTCCAGGTTGTCTTCCAGGGCGCCCATCCAGGGGGCCATCTTTTCTTCCTCGGTGCCAGGCAGGAAGCCGATGTCTTCCCCCACGGGCACGGTCACCCGGGTCATGATGATTTCCGCGTAACGCTTGGTTTCCAGAACCTGGGTCAGGGCGGCCGCCAGGGTCAGCAGGGTTTTGCCGGTACCGGCCTGGCCCAGCAAGGAGACGAAGTCGATTTCCGGGTCCATGAGCAGGTTGAGGGCAAAGTTCTGTTCCCGGTTGCGGGCGTTGATGCCCCATACGGCATGCTTGGCATGGCTGTAGTCCACCAGGGTTTCCAGCACGGCTTTCTTGCCGGCCACCTCGGTGACGATGGCGGAGAATTCCTGATCCCCTTCCAGGTACACGAATTCGTTCAACAGTAATTCCGGACACAGGGGGCCGGTCACCCGGTAATAGGTCTTGCCATCTTTTTTCCAGGACTCCATACCCTGGCCGTGCTTGTCCCAGAAGTCGGCGGGCAGGGCGCGGCTGCCCGCATAGAGCAGGTCCGTGTCTTCCAGCACCTGGTCGTTGAAGTAATCCTCTGCCGGCAGGCCCAGGGAGCGGGCCTTGATACGCATGTTGATGTCCTTGGACACCAGAATGACGGAACGCTTGGGGTAGCGCCGTTGCAGGTGGATCACCACGGCCAGGATCTGGTTGTCCACCTTGGAGGTGGGCAGGGCCGGGGGCAGTTCGGAGCTGATGGCTTCGGTCTGCAACAGCAGGCGACCGCTGGCCATGCTGCGGCTGGGTTCATCCAGGGGAATGCCTTCCTCGATGTCCTCGGCCAGGGCCAGCATCTCATCCAGGGTACGGGAGACCTGGCGGGCATTGCGGGCGATTTCCGACATGCCCTTCTTGTGGTTGTCCAGCTCCTCCAGGGTCATGATGGGGAGGAATACATCGTGTTCCTCAAAGCGGAACAGGCTGGTGGGATCGTGCATCAGCACGTTGGTGTCGAGGACGAAAATCTTGGTGGCTTCGGCTTTCTTGCTGGTTTTTCTGGCCATGATTGGAGTCCTGAAAAATTTTGCGGTTAGAGAGTTTTCACGAAATCAAGCACTTCCTGAGCATGGCCGGGGACCTTCACCCCACGCCATTCCTTGCGCAGCAGCCCCTTGCCGTCGATGACGAAGGTGCTGCGTTCGATGCCCCTTACCTCTTTACCGTACATTTTCTTCATCTTGATGACATCGAACTGTTGGCAAAGTGTTTCCTCCTTGTCACATAACAGCTCGAAAGGCAGCTCCTGCTTGGCCTTGAAATTTTCATGGGACTTGAGGCTGTCCCGGGACACGCCAAGGACCAGGGCGCCAATCTTCTGGAATTCCGGATAAAGGTCGCGAAACTGCTGGGCTTCCGTGGTACAGCCGGGGGTGCTGTCCTTGGGGTAGAAGTAGAGGACGATGGTCTTGCCCTGCTGGGCAGAAAGGGTAAAGGTCTGGCCGCTGGTGGCCGGGAGGGTGAAGTCTGCGACCTGGGGGTCGGACATGACATGCTCCTTACGGTTGGGGTAAGGAGATTGTCACGACCCGCGTGCTCCGGGTCAACGGCTTGATGGGAGCGGTTTCTGGACCTATCCTGTCAGACCTCGCCCAATTTTTTGATTGAGCGGGCTGCTCAGGTGTCAGGCCAAATGGGCTTTGCCCTGCAGGGCTACCGGGCGGAAATGATGGGGAATGTCGCCCTGGCGGATTTCCCCGTAGGGCAGGGTCTTCAGTTCCAGGCCGCTGGCCAGGGTGCCCAAGCTCACCAGTTGATGGCCCTGGGCCTGCCAGCCTGCACAGAGCTTCGCCAGATCTTCCAGATAACCCAGACCCTCATGTTCGGCCCGCAGGCTGAAAACCTGGGGGCCGTTGCTGTTCTGGGTCAGTTCCAGCAGACGGGCGACGGCTGCTTCATCCGAGCGACCCCCGTGCATCAATTCTTCCAGTGTGGGCAGGGAGGTTGGTAACTGGGGTAAGGGGAAAATTTCACCAGCCCAGGCAGGCAGGAAGGGATGCTGACCCCGGCAGTCGGAGGCACAGCTAAAGCCCTGACGCTGGAGCAGGCGCAACTGATGCCGGTGCATCTGCCAGTCGGGGGCGCCGAAGATTTTCGGGGCATGACCGAACAGGTGATCAAAGGCGGCCATGGCCCGGTTCAGGTCCTGGGTGACCCAATCGTTGTTGGCCTCATGCACGGTCTTTTCCCAGGCCACCCGGTTCCAGGCGGAAATGCCGGCCTCGAAACCCCCGGCTTCAATGAGACGCAGGCTTTCTGCTGCCTTGGTGCCAATGTCCCCTGCGGGAATCAGGGTGCCCCGGAAGGGCGTCTTCCAGCCGCAATGACGACGCATGCGCATGGCTTGACTGAAGGCGCGACCCGACTGGTCCGGTCCCAGGCAAAGCAGGAAGGTGGCACCGGCCTGCAGGGCTTGCAGGCGTTCGACAAGCAGGGGAACTCCGTGGCGGGCGCCCGCCAGAGTCCCCACGTGGATACGCAGGGCGATTTGGGTCATGGGGTGTCGAAGAGGAGGGCGGCGGCCACCTTGCGGCCTTCGCTGGCGAGAATGTTGTAGGTGCGGCAGGCGGCGCCCATGTCCATGACTTCCAGACCAATGCCGGCCTGCATCAGGGGCACGGTCAGGGAAGGATGGGGGAAACGCAGGCGTTCTCCAGTGCCCAGCAGGACGATCTCGGCCCCGCAGCTAGCCAGGTGCAGGAAGTCTTCCTGAGCCAGGTCTGCAAAGCTGTGGCTCGTCCACTCCGTTTCCACGCGATCCGGCAGGACCAGTACAGGTCGGTCAAACTGTTCGTCATTGACTACCACACAGCCTGGTTCATAGCGGCTGAACAGTTTGAGATTCGGGTTGCGATCGTCGTGGAGCTTCATGAAACGGGATGTTTGCCGGGTTGGAAAGGGGTTTTTACCCCAGTACCCATGGTGTGGCGAAATTGCGGTGCACCATGGCTTAAAGTAGGATTATAGCTTTTCCACGCAGCCCTCTGGCGGCCTGAAAACCGGCAGGGGAGAAAAGCGAAAAAACTGTGACTGCCCACTCTGCCAGCAAGCCCGGTTCCAGGACTCAAAAACCTGAACTCAAAGCTGGTCACCCTGCCCGAAAGAAGAAGATGAAGCCCCTGAAGAAATCCAACAAGCTTGCCGACGTCTGCTACGACATCCGGGGTCCCGTGCTGACCCGGGCAAAGCAGATGGAGGACGAGGGCCACAAGATCATCAACGCCCCCGAGGAAATTCAGCTGGACATGATCCGCAACCTGCCCAATTCAGCCGGTTATTCGGACTCCAAGGGCATCTTCGCGGCCCGCAAGGCCATCATGCACTACACCCAGCAAAAGCAGATCAAGGGTGTGGATATTGAGGACATCTACATCGGTAACGGGGTATCCGAGCTCATCGTCATGGCCATGAACGCCCTGCTCAACCCGGGCGACGAGGTGCTGGTGCCGGCTCCCGACTATCCCCTGTGGACCGCTGCCGTGAGTCTTTCCGGTGGTACTCCCGTGCACTATCTGTGCGACGAGGCCAATGGCTGGCTGCCGGACCTGGAAGACATCAAGAAGAGAATCACCCCCAATACCCGGGCTCTGGTCATCATCAACCCCAACAACCCCACGGGCGCCCTGTATCCGGACGACCTGCTCATGGGGCTGGTGGAAATCGCCCGTCAGCACAACCTGGTCCTGTGCGCCGACGAGGTGTACGACAAGGTGCTCTACGATGGCAATGTGCATACCTCCATGGGCTCCCTGTCCGAGGATGTGCTGACCCTGGTGTTCAACGGCCTTTCCAAGAACTACCGCTCCTGCGGCTACCGGGCCGGCTGGATGGTGGTGTGCGGCGACAAGCGCCATGCCCAGGATTACATCGAAGGCCTGAACATGCTGGCCTCCATGCGCCTGTGTGCCAACGTCCCCGGCCAGTACGCCATTCAGACCGCCCTGGGCGGCTATCAGAGCATTGACGATCTGGTGGCCCCCAACGGCCGCATGTGCCGTCAGCGGGACCTGGCCCATGAACTGATTACCGCTATTCCCGGGGTCACCTGCGTCAAGCCCAAGGCTACCCTGTACATGTTTCCCCGTCTGGACCCGAAGATTTATCCCATCAAGGACGACCAGGCCTTCATCCAGGAACTGCTGGAAGCCGAGCGGGTGCTGCTGGTCCAGGGTACCGGTTTCAACTGGCCCCATCCCGACCATTTCCGCCTGGTGTTCCTGCCCCATGAGGACGACCTGAAGGATGCCATTGGTCGGTTGGCCCGTTTCCTCGAAAGTTATCGCAAGCGTCACGGCAGCGCCTCCTAACCGGAAGCGCCTGCCTTTTCATCCCACTTAACCCATAGTGAACTGAACCATATGAAACCCATCAATGTTGGCCTCCTGGGCATCGGTACCGTCGGTGGCGGCACCTATACCGTCCTTACCCGTAATGCAGCCGAAATCACCCGCCGTGCGGGGCGTCCCATTCAGATTTCGGTGGTGGCCGACAAGAATCTGGAACTGGCCAAGCAGGTAACCGGCGGCACCGCCAAGGTCATCGACGACGCCTTTGCCGTGGTCAATGATCCCGAAGTGGATGTGGTGGTGGAACTGATCGGTGGTTACGGTGTGGCCAAGGAACTGGTGATGCAGGCCATCGCCAACGGCAAGCACGTGGTCACCGCCAACAAGGCCCTGCTGGCTGTCCATGGCAACGAAATCTTCGCTGCCGCTCAAGCCAAGGGCGTGATGGTGGCTTTCGAAGCCGCCGTGGCCGGTGGCATTCCCATCATCAAGGCCCTGCGCGAAGGCCTGGCTGCCAACCGTATCGAGTGGGCTGCCGGCATCATCAACGGCACCACCAACTTCATCCTCTCCGAAATGCGCGACAAAGGCCTGCCCTTCGCCGAGGTGCTCAAGGAAGCCCAGCGTCTGGGTTACGCCGAAGCCGACCCCACCTTCGACATCGAAGGTGTGGATGCCGCTCACAAGGCTACCCTGATTGCCTCCATCGCCTTCGGTATCCCCGTCCAGTTCGACAAGGCCTACGTGGAAGGCATCACCAAGCTGGAAGCCGCCGACATCAAGTACGCCGAGCAACTGGGCTACCGCATCAAGCTGCTGGGCATTGCCAAGCGTCGTGAAGATGGCGTGGAACTGCGCGTCCATCCCACCCTGGTGCCGGCCAAGCGCCTGATCGCCAATGTGGAAGGCGCCATGAACGCCGTGCTGGTCAAGGGCGACGCCGTGGGCCCCACCCTCTACTACGGCAAGGGCGCCGGTGCCGAGCCTACCGCTTCCGCCGTGATTGCCGATCTGGTGGATGTGGCCCGTACCGCCACCGCCGATCCGGACAATCGTGTGCCCCATCTGGCCTTCCAGCCCGACCAGCTGCACGACCTGCCCATCCTGCCCATCTCTGAGGCCGAAACCGCCTACTATCTGCGCATGCAGGTGGAAGACAAGCCCGGCGTGCTGGCCGACGTGACCCGCATCCTGGCTGACCAGGGCATCTCCA
>QKDJ01000085.1 GCA_003252145.1 Azovibrio restrictus | reverse complement strand
GGCACTGGTAATCTCCGTCCTCGCTCCCTCATTTCGCCCCTGAAAACCCGCTGTGACTGCCTACAAAAATCTTCGCGACAAGCTGGACCAATATGAAAAATTAATGCGCCTGGACAAGCCGATCGGGACCTTGCTCCTGCTCTGGCCTACCTTCTGGGCTCTGTGGCTGTCGGCCCAGGGGCGCCCGAACTGGGTCTGGGTCTGGGTCTTTGCCCTGGGCACCCTGCTCATGCGCTCGGCTGGTTGTGTCATCAATGATTTTGCGGACCGGGATTTCGACCCCCACGTGGAGCGCACCCGCAACCGGCCTCTGGCGGCGCGGAAGGTTTCACCCAAAGAGGCCTTGTGGTTGGCCCTGGGTTTGACCCTGGCCGCTCTGGCCCTGATTCTGCCCCTGGCTACCCCCTTGTTGCTGGGGTTGGCGGTGGTGGCGGCCTTCCTGGCGGGCTCCTATCCGTTTACCAAACGCTTTTTCGCCATTCCCCAGGCCTACCTGGGGGTGGCTTTTGGTTTTGGTATTCCCATGGCCTATGCGGCCCAGCAGGGGCAGGTGCCTCCAGCGGCCTGGCTGCTGCTGCTGGCCAATGTGTTCTGGGCTGTGGCCTATGACACTGAATACGCCATGGTGGATCGGCCCGATGACCTGAAGATCGGTATCAAGACTTCCGCCATTACCTTCGGGCGTTTTGATGTGGCCGCCGTGATGATCTGCTACCTGCTGGCTTTTGGCCTCATTGCCTGGGTAGGGTTGGATGCAGGGTTGGGGTGGGTCTTTCTGGGGGGAGTGGTCGCTGCCTTTGCCATGGCGGGCTACCACTATCAACTGATTCGCAGGCGTACCGGCCCCGAGTGTTTCAAGGCCTTCCTGCACAACAACTGGGTGGGTGCCGCCCTGTTTGCCGGCATTGTCCTGGATTACCTAAGTCAGGGAATCCTGCCCCTCTAGGTCGGCTCTCATGGTGGGAGTGCGTAGCCAGGCCATGAATTCCGGCAAGGGCAGGGCAGGGCTGTAAAGGAATCCCTGAGCCCGTTCGCAACCCATCTGTAGCAGGCATTCCAGCGCCTCCGGGGTGCTGACCCCTTCCGCCACCACCTCCATGTCCAGCTTGTGGGCCAGTTGAATGACGGCACTGGCGATTTCCCGCTCCTTGGATTCCAGGGTCAGGGGGAGGATGAAGCGTTGGTCGATCTTGACCTCCTGCACGGGCAGGTTTTGCAGGTAGGCCATGCCCGCATAGCCAGTACCGAAGTCATCAATGGACAGGCGTACGTTCATGTCCCGCAGACGATGCAGGACTGCCACCACCTCGCGGGCATCGCTAACGGCCACGTTCTCAGTGATTTCCAGGATCAGCCCTTCCGTGGGCAAGCGCCAGGTGTCCAGGGCCTGGGCTACCAGGTCCGGTAGTTCCGGGTCCAGCAGGTCATGGGCGGTCAGGTTGACGGACAGGGTGATGTCGAGACCGGCTTCCTGCAGTTCGTGCAGATGCAGGGCGGCATGCTGAAACAACCAACGGTTGAAACTGTGGCGCAGGCCTGCTCGCTCCAGGGCGGAAACAATGATTTCAGGGCTGACCCAGTTGCCATCCTCGCGCTGCCAGCGCAACAGGGCTTCTGCGTGCAGGCAACGCCCGGTGGCAATGTCCACCTGGGGTTGCAGGAACAGCTGCAGCCGGTCTTCGGCCAGGGCATCCTGCAGTTCCCTATTCATGGTGGCCTGACGGCCAGGAGCCTGTTCCATATCCTGATGGTAGAGGGCGCACCAGTCGTTCTGGCTGTGGGCGTGCAAGGTGGCGATGCGGGAGGACTGGATCAGGTGCAAGGGGTCCGTGCCATGATCCGGGGCAATGACGGCACCGCAGAGAATCTGGGTGCCCAGTTCGCTGTCCGTGGTTTCCAGCGGGGGTTGCTGGCAAGCCCGTTGCACCTTGATCATGGCCAGACTGACGGCAGCCGGACTGGGCAGGTTGGGCAACAGGGCCAGCCACTCCCAGGGACTCAGGGCGTAGAGGCGGTCCTGGGGACGCAAGGCAGTGCCCAGGCGCTGGGAAATTTCCCAGCGTAAGGGTTCGCTGGCTTCCGGCGCCAGCCGCAACAGGGTGGCATTGGCCTGCAGGGTGATCAGGATCAGGCCGTGGCAGGTTTTGCTGTCCGTATCCGAGAGACGGAGTTGACTCAGGGTGCTCAAGGCCTGGCGCAGGCGGGGCAGCCCGGTGCCCGGGTCCATGTCGTCCAGTAGATCAGACAAGATAAAATTCCTTGGGGTCGATGCCGTGGGCGTTTTCCGGCAGGGCCGTATGGATGCGATAGACCTCACCCGTGGGCGTCAGGGGCTCCATGAGCAGGTCGATGCTACGGGGGAAGCGCTCCACTGACTTGTCGGCCCCCAGAAGGATCAGCACCCTGGGTTGCAGGCGGCGCACCTGATTCTGCTGGATCACCACACCCACTTCACCCGTATTGAGTTCCACCAGAGTGCCTATGGGGTAGAGCCCCATGCATTGGATGAACTGGTCCACGATGGTGTCCCGGAATTTACTGCCTCGCAAAGTCACCAGATCGGCCATGGCCCTTTGGTTGGAAAGGGGCTGGTTATAGGGGCGCTCCCGGATCATGGCGCAATAGGTATCCATGAGCCCGGCCATTTCAGCCAATAGGCCTATGGTTTCACCGGCCATGCGGCGGGGATAGCCACTGCCGTCAACCCGTTCGTGGTGGCGAGCGATGATTTCCAGTAGTTGGGGGGACATGCCCGCCTGGGTGATCATGATTTCCAGGGAGCTGGCCACATGGGACTGGATCAGGTGATATTCCTCGGGAGTCAGGGCCTCGGGTTTGCGCAGCAGTTCCGGAGGCAGGTGGGTTTTGCCCACGTCCTGCATCAGTCCGGCCAGGCCCAGGCATTCCACCTGACTATTGGGCAGCCCTAGGAAGCGGGCGAAAATCATCAGGTGTACCGAAACGTCCATGGAATGGTCGTAGCTGTAGTCGTCGGTACTTTTTAGTTTGGTGAGCCAGAGTATGGCTTCCGGATTGCGGGCTAC
The DNA here is from genome assembly GCA_003252145.1 of Azovibrio restrictus. Lineage (GTDB taxonomy): Bacteria > Pseudomonadota > Gammaproteobacteria > Burkholderiales > Rhodocyclaceae > Azovibrio > Azovibrio restrictus_A. The sequence continues at coordinate 385 of QKDJ01000085.1, read as the reverse complement.
CCCTTCGGCCACATCAATCACCTGCCGGGTAATGCAAGGCAGGTCGATGGGCTGGTCGGCCTGCAGGCTATCCCCCAGATTCTTGAGGCTGAGCTGGAGATCGTCGATGAACTGGGCCGAATAGAGCAGCTCCTCTTCCAACACGCTACGCTGGGTCTGGGGGTCTACCTTGGGGGGCTGGGTGGAGCGAGGGACTTTGCCGGTTTGGATTTGCCGCACCACGCTGAGAAAATCCACTTCCTGCCGAGGGGGCTGCTGGCTTTGCAGGTGGGGATGAATATCTTCCTCGGGGCGTGTCGCGAAGCAATTGCCTACCGAGTGGGCCGGGTCCACTTTTACGGTCGTGCAACACTCCTGCAATTGCCGGATTTGCTCTGATTCTTCA
>QKDJ01000256.1 GCA_003252145.1 Azovibrio restrictus | reverse complement strand
GCTCCCGCAATACGGTATCCAGTTTGGAGAGTTTGGAAAAAACACCGAACTTGTTCTTCTTGAGATCAATCTCCGGATGCTTTTCCAGCAAACCCGAAGCCTCCAGGGCCTGCTGCAGGGTTGCTCCTTCAGTCAAACGTACCCGCACCAGATCCTGCCGATCCGGCAAGGGATAGATCACTTCCACATTGATCTCAGCCATGGGCCTTGACTCCATAAACCTGGTCCGCACGCTTTACGAAAGCGTCCACAAAAGTGTTGGCGATATGACTGAACACGGGGCCGATGACCTTTTCAAACAGCTTGCTGGAAAATTCGTAGCGCAGCTGGAATTCAATCTTGCAGGCGTCTTCCCGCAGGGCCTTGAAATGCCAGCTCCCTTCGAGGCTACGAAAGGGGCCATCCACCAGACGAATGATCATGGAGGCGGGAATCACCTTCTCGTTTTCCGTCGTGAAATGGGATTTGACGCTGTGATAGTTGATATGCAGCGTGCCTACGGTTTTTTTCTCGTCCCGGAAGACGCATTCCGTCGCACTGCACCAGGGCAGAAACTGGGGGTAGTCTTCACAGCGATCCACCAGATCGAACATCTGTTGGGCTGAATAGCCGATAAGTACTGATTTTTCGACCAGCGCCATGGTCCTACAGGGTCCCGGATTCTTGTTAGAATCCATCGATTCTATAGGAATCACGCGGCACCATGAGCATTGCCAACAATAAAAAGGCCTTCCACGACTATTTCATCGAGGAAAAGTACGAGGCCGGAATCGTTCTCGAAGGCTGGGAAGTCAAGTCCATCCGTGCCGGTCGAGCCCAGATCAAGGAAGCCTACGTGGTCATCAAGCGGGGGGAAATCTACCTGCTGGGTATGCACATCACGCCCCTGCCCACGGCCTCCACCCACGTTCATCCGGACCCGGTGCGGACCCGCAAGCTGTTGCTGCACGAAAACGAGATCAACAAACTGATCGGCAAGGTGGAGCGGGCCGGCTACACCCTGGTACCCCTGGATATTCACTACACCCGGGGCCGCATCAAGGCCGAGATCGGGCTGGCCAAGGGCAAGAAGCAGCACGACAAGCGGGAAGACGCCAAGGAAAAGGACTGGGCCCGGGAAAAACAACGGCTGATGCGGGATAAGGTAAGGGGCAGCTGAAATGCCCCCGCTAACCGTGGATGTCTTCCTCTACGGCCTGGGCATTGCCGCCTCGGTGGTATGTGGGGCCACGGGCGTCCTGGAAGCAGGCCGCAAGCGCATCGACCTGTTCGGCGCCATCACAGCCGGTATCGCAGCATCTCTGGGTGGCGGCACCATTCGAGACCTGCTGCTGGATCGACAGGTTTTCTGGATTGCGGATCAGACCTATCTGATCGCCACCATCCTGGCGGCCATTGCAACTTTTTTCATGGCCCGGCGTTTCTGCTTGCCAGGCAAACTGTTCCTGATTCCCGATGCAGTAGGCCTGGCCCTGTTCACCGTGGTGGGCACTCAGGTGGCCCTGCAATTCCAGACCCCCTGGCTGGTGGCCAGCCTCATGGGCGTCATCACTGCCGTATTCGGTGGCCTGCTCAGGGATGTCCTCAGTAATGAAGTGCCCCTGGTCTTTACCAGCGAGCTTTACGCCACAGCCGCCTGGCTGGGTGCTATTATCCTGATTCTGCTCCAGCACCTGGGCGCCGACCCGGTCAGCGCAGGCTTTGTGGCCATGGGCATCTGTTTCCTGGTCCGCATGGCCGCCCTGCGCTGGGGCCTCACCCTGCCCCGCTTTACTTCCGGGGAACATCCTCCCAGCTGACATCGCTGACTTCCTCGTGGGCCGCCTGCCACTTGCCTGCAGCGGCGGCCTGACGGGGCGCCTCATAGGCATAACCATGGGAAGCCGCCTGCTGCTGTTCCCGGATGGCCCGACGGACCTTGCGGGTTTTCCACCAGATATAGGCCCAAGCCCCCAACCCGGCCACGGCCACCACAGCAAAGACCACGACAGAGAAGGTCAGGCCCAGGATCAGCAGCCCGACAAAAGCCAGCATGCGAATGGCCTGCCCCAGCCAGCTGCCGGAAGCGCCCGGGCCGGAGAGTCGCAATTGATGCACGGTGTAGTTGTTCTGATTCATGAGTTCTTATTCCTTTGGTGGGAATCTTTATTTTATCGGCCCCAATACCGGGACACTTTAGCGTTTGTAACGGTGTTTTCCCGTATTTGACGCTAACCCCCACTTTTACCTTAGGACGAACTCACCATTTCGCCCAGGGCTGCCTCGATCAAACGCCGGGAAATACTTACTGGATCAGGTAGAAGCGGCATGTTTTCCGGCGCAAACCAATCCGCCGCCTCAATCTCAGTGGGGTCAGGCGTAATTTGGCCACCGGCGTAATCAGCAAAAAAAGCCACCATCAGGGAATTGGGAAAAGGCCAGGGTTGGCTGGCGAAATAGCGCAGATTGGTAATTTCCAGCCCCACCTCTTCCATCACCTCCCGGGCCGCACATTGCTCCAGGGTTTCCCCAGGCTCCACAAACCCAGCCAGGGCGCTGAATACCCCGGGCTTGAAGTGAGGGCTGCGCGCCAACAGCAAACGTTGTCCATCCCGGATCAGCACCATCACCGCCGGAGAAATCCTGGGATAGGCCAGCAAGCCGCAGTCCGGGCACTCCATGGCAAACTCGTGTCCAAGGGCACGGGTTCCGGTACCGCAACGGCCGCAGAAACGATGCTGGCTTTGCCAGTCCAGCAACTGGACCGCACGACCCGCCAGGGCAAAGACCTCAGGCCCGGCCAGATTGAAAAGGGGCCGCAGGGGTATGGGCTCCATACCGGGAATCTCCGGCAGCACCGGCACGTCCAGCGCATAGCAGGGGGAACCCTGAAAATCCCCCACCAGAATGGCCTGCTCCATGGGACCAAAGGCCCCCGCTTGCCCCAAGGGAAAGAACACGCCTTCCCTGCCCTCTGTCTGTACCAGCAAACGCTGTTCGCAACGCAAAATCCAGCAAGCTGTTTCGGTCATCCGCGTTTTCCTATCATGCGTTACGACCATGCATGGTAATGCGGGCCGCACACCAGATGGCGGCCAGATTCACCGCCACAGCCACATAACCCACCAGGGGATAGCCCACCATGTGCCCGCCCTCATCCATACCGATGATGAAACCGGACAAGGTGGTCGCCAAGCCCATGGCCAGGGACTGCATGGTTCCGTTCAGGGACATGAAGGTACCTCGGAGCCGGGCCTGGGAAGCCGAGGAAATGATGGCCATGGCGGGAATCATGCGCCCCGAAATCAGCACGAAAAAACTGGTGGAACAGATCAGCCAGCCCCACAGGGGCAGCTGGCCCACATGGGTCACCGCCAACAAGGGAAACACGGATAACCAGCCCAGGTAGCGATACACCTCCACCTTGCCCCGCCGGTCTGCCGAGCGCCCGAT
>QKDJ01000217.1 GCA_003252145.1 Azovibrio restrictus | reverse complement strand
ACTCGATTTGGGGGATGCGGTCCACGGCTTGGACCAGTCCTGCGCGCTTGTTCTCCAATTGCACGACCCGGGCGCGCAGTGAGGCCACATTGGCGTCCGCTTCCGCGATAGAAATCGTCAGTTGCTGGTAGATCGGGTTCTGAGCCTTCATCGCTGCCGGAGACTGGGCTGACTGGGCCTGTTGCTGCTCTACTTTCTTTTGTTCTTCGATGCGGGCAATCAACTGCTTGATCCGGGCGATTTCAGGATGCAGATCGGTATAGCGCAAACGCAGGTTGTCCAATTGGGTCTGCAGGGCCGCGATCCGGGAATCCAGCACTGTATTCGTTGGCGCACTTTGCACCATGGGCGTTGTGACGGTTTCTTCCTGATCCGCCAACTGAGACTCCAACTGTCGTTTGCGGTTTTGTGCCTCATCGAGCTGGAGCTTGGCCTGCTCCAAGGCGAGGTTGGCATCGCTGACCTTGGTGTAGTAATCCCCACCCTGACCCGGCAAGGTGCCAACGTTCCTGCGCTTGAAGTCCTCTAGGGCCTTTTCTTTCTCTAGCAGCTTCGCTTCATAACTCTTGAGCTGATCATCGATAAACTTTTGGCTCGAGGAAATATCCTTGCGCGTTCCCCCTAAGCTGTTTTCGGTGAAGATGGTTAGTAATGACTGGACGACACGTTTGGCCAAGTCCGGATTCGCGTGCCGATAGCCGATGGTGTAGAGATTCTCCCGGTCGGTCCCTTGCAAGGAAATCCGCGACTCGAGTTCCCGATAAAGCTCTTCCTGTTGCTTTTGGGTCTTGGCACGCAAATCCAGGTCCGTCATACGCGCCACTTTTTCCAGGTTGGGGCGGCTCATCAAGGTCCGCGTCATGAGTGTGACTTGCTGCCCAACATTGGGCTGGACCGCCAGTCCGGTCAGCAGTGGACGGAGGAGCGATTGTGTATCCACATATACCCGCGCCTGGGCTTGATACTGGTTCTCCAGGAAATACACCCAGACCCAGCCCACAACGGAGACCAGCCATGCCAGTACCAATACCAGCATGCGCCTTCGCCACACCCCACGTACGTACCCGAGCAGTTGCTCAACGGCCTCGTTCATCCCACCCCCTGATCAAGACACCCGCAAAACCGGCATCAGAAGAAGCTTTCCGGAATGATGAGCAGATCACCCGGCCGCATTTCCACGTTGGCCGAGATATCGCCGTCCTTCATCAGATCTTCCAGACGAACAGCAAATTGCTGGGGCTTGCCATCGACAACGCGCAGGATGCTGGCACGATTTCCAGCAGCAAAATCAGACAAACCACCCACGGTGATCATCACGTCGACCAAGGACATGTCTTCCCGATAGACGAGCGTCTGGGGTTTGGCCGCCTCACCGAGTACACGAATCTGCTGGCTATAGGGCCCGACGCCACCGGCGACAATCACTGTCACAACGGGGTCCTGGATATAACGGGCCAGATTTTTCTCGATTTCCCTTGCCAGCTGGGAGCTCGTCTTCCCGCTGGCAGGAAGGTCTTCCACAAGGTTCATGGTCATCCGTCCATCCGGACGAATGGGGAAATTCCCTGAAAGCTCGGGGTTACCCCAAACGAACACATTGACCGAGTCGCCCGGCCCAAGCAGATACATCCAGTCAGAGGTCCCGGCAGCCTTGGCAGGGGCGGGAGGATAGACAGGTGCATTGGAGCAGGCAGCAAGCATCGAAGCCACCAGGAAGGGAAGCAGATAACGTTTCATTCGTAATTCTCCCACTACGATCAATAAGCGGTCGGATTATGCCACAGGGCCTTTGTCGGTATTCCGGTCAATAAACTTTAACGGGACGACGAAAAAACATTACGCAAACAAGCTTGGCTGCCTGTGAATTAAGGGCTCCGATTGCGCTGTAATACATACCGGCCAAGAATAAAGTGTCAAAGATTCTGACAACTTCCCAGGTCGCGCGCCCACATTGCTAGCAAGCTCGCTGAAATCAGTCCAACCAGCGCACCAGATAATAAAGGCGGAAGCCCTCAGAGGATCGGGACGGCCCTGACGCCACAGCAGCGTGATAATCCTCGTCAGGGCGGGCGGCCCCACGGGCCTCCGCTTCGCTACCGTATTCGGCAACAACCCCCTCGGGAAATCGCTTGCGCGCCTTCTTGGGGGCGTAGATCACCACGTAACGGGTATTGACCAGCCCCCCTTCGGTGTCGGTGATAAGGCTGGTGATGGATTCCGCCACCGGCCCGCCTTAGTTGAGCTTGCGCTCAGGGGGGGACGAAAATTTAATGGCCTGGGTGGTAGACGGCTCATCCGTGTACATCGGGCGTTCATTCCGCGAAAGCCCCAATGCCTCGGCCAATTCCGCCTCCCGGGACGAAATCAAGCCCAGGCACATTTTGATATTTTCCACGGTGTCTGCAGACAGCGGGCTGGGATTTCCATCACGGGGCGCCGTGTCCCGGACAATGGAGGTCAACGTCTTACGCATGGCGCGCATGATCTGCTGCTCTTTACTCAATTCCGCGTCGCTCATGACATTCCTTGGCAATTAATGACTTAAAGGAACATTGTCTAGTTGGGCCTCGGTACGGTCAACCATAACCACGCCTGGGGTATACAAGCGACATGTCACAATGACATCTATGCAATTCGGCGTGTTCCAACGCCACCCCCGGTTAGGTAAAGTACACTCAGCACTACTAGAAACGGGTAGGGCACATCGACTTCTCTCGCGCCATGATTTCCAGACAAACCCTCATCGCCACCGCCATGCTTGGCGCTCTCACCGGATGCGCAAGCAATGGCGACCCCAACGACCCCTTGGAGCCCATGAACCGCGGCATCCATAGCTTCAACGAGGCCATGGATCGGGCCGTCATCAAGCCTGTCGCTGAGGGTTATGAAAAAGTGCTGCCAAGCCCTGCAAAAACGGGTATTCGCAATTTCTTTTCCAATCTGGGCGATATCACCATTGTCGCCAATGACGTCCTGCAATTGAAATTGGAGCAAGGGACTTCAGACCTGCTGCGTCTGGCCATCAACAGCACCATAGGCTTCTTCGGTCTGCTGGATGTGTCGTCGGAAATGGGCTTGCGCAAGCATGAAGAAGACTTCGGTCAAACCCTGGGGCGCTGGGGCGTAGGCACGGGGCCTTACCTGGTATTGCCATTCCTAGGCCCGAGCGATTTCCGCGACACCGCGGGTTACGTCGTGGATACGCAATACACGGACGTGGTGCGGAAATACCATGACGTCTCCACCCGGAACCCCACTCTGGCGCTACGCCTCATCAGCCGCCGTGCAGAATTGCTCAATGCCAAGGCCACTGTCGATACCGCCGCCTTGGACAACTATGAATTCCAGCGTGATTTCTATCTCGAGAGGCGTAGAAGCCTGGTCTACGACGGCAAGCCGCCTGAAGAATATTGATGAGCAAGGCCTTCGTCCTGGAAGACGGC
>QKDJ01000249.1 GCA_003252145.1 Azovibrio restrictus | reverse complement strand
ACAAAGTTTTCGCTATTGACAGGCCAGACGGCACCCCACTCTCGTTTCCCCAGTTCATTTCCGGTAACCGGGTCGAGAAAGATCTGGTTGAAACCCGGTTCAAACAATTTTCCGGTAGCCGGATTTTGTTTGGGCATTACAAACAAAACCAGGGATTCGCCTGACTCCACGTGCAAGGGGGTGGAGGCTACCCGGATTTCCGGGTAGCGAGCCTCGATTTCCTTGACTAATTCCAGAGGGGGGCGTGCTTCCCCCTGGGTTTGTACTGATCTGAGATGAGGGTTCAGCCAATCGTCGAGTTCGTGGTCCCAGGAAATCACCGCGCCGGTCAGCCCGGTGATGATCAGAAAAGGGGCTGCGATCAGCCCTGCCCAGCGGTGGAACAGGAGGCAGATGCCTCGCAGGAATCCCGGCCTGAGGTTTAGCGTTTTCATTGTCATGTGCCCCATGCTTATCCAGGATTTAGAAATCCACGGTAGCTGACAACAGTAGCGTGCGAGGGGCGGCAACTGTCAGGTAGGTTCCGCTTTGCAACCAGTAGGTTTTGTCCGTCAGGTTCTCCACGGTTGCGCGCAAAACCACGGGCTTTCCGGCAACGGCGGTGAGGTAACGGGCACCAATGTCGTAGCGCGTCCAGCCGGGGACCCGAACGGTATTGGCACCGTTGTAGTAGGCCGAGGAATTTTTGATCATGCGACCGTTGAGGCTCAGGCCGGCAAATCCAGGAACGTCCCAGTCAACGCCAAAATTGAAGGTGCGCTCGGGGACGCCAACAGCCTTTTTGCCGTCATTGGCCGGAATGGCCACGCTGCTAACCCGGGAGTCGTTGAATACGGCACTGGCCATCAGACGCAGCCCTCGCTGAACTTCACCAAAGGCAACCAATTCCAGGCCACGATTGCGCTGCTCGCCGTAGTAGTCATAGCGATTGGAAGTGGGGTTCACTTCCGCATTGGGGCGCTCTATCTGGAACAGGCTGGCACTGGTGATGATTTTGCCCCAGTCTATTTTCACGCCCATCTCGCTTTGCTTGGACTCGTACGGGGCCAGGACTTCGCCTCCGTTGGCGTAGCCTGCTGTGGTCGACACTATGCTGCCCCGGCTCAGGCCCTCGGTGTAGTTGCCATATACCGAAACATTGGACAGGGGTTTAACCACGATGCCGAAGACGGGAGATACTGCGCTGGCACGATAGGTCGAAGTGACGGCGCCGGTACTCAAGTTGAACTGTTGTTGCTCAACAGTCTGGTCTCGAAGCCCCAGGGTCAGTAGGACGCGATCATTTGCAAAAGATAAGGTGTCCGTCAGGGCATAACTGGTCAGGGTGTTTTCCGCATTTTTCTTGGGGGAGGTGCGGGCAGCGGCGATTCCCGGCAAGGGTACCGGATCGTAGATGTTGGAGGATTGGGTGCCTGCCGAGGTTGCGTAGAAATAACCGGTTTCCTGTTCCGAACGATCCGCCGCCAAACTGAGGGTGTGAGCTATGGGCCCCGTAGCGAACTGCGCCCGCATACCGATGTTGGCCACCTTGGTCTTGCTGGTGAAGTCATAGTAGGCATTGCGAGCGGTGAAGCTCCCGTCTGCCTGAATACCGCCTACTGCACTGGGGAAGGTTTGTTCGTAGGAAAAGTCCGTGTAACCGATACCACCGTAGACCATCAGGTTCTGATTGATATCGTATTCAAGCTTGCTCAGGACGGTGGTGTTTTCATAGTCCAGCTTGGTTCCGGGGTAATAGTTCGAACGGGAGTCTGGTGCCGAGGGAATGTGAGTCAGGCTGCTTGCAATCGTGGTCTGAGGGCGGAACTCGTTCATGGTGTCACGCTGGCGCATGGCGTCCAGGGACCAGCGTAGCTGGGTACCGCGATAATCCAGGCCCAGTGTGGCCAAGCCGATTTCCTGGTCGCCACCATCAATGGTGCCTTCGCCCTTACGCATCAGACCGTTCAGTCGCACCCCCCAGGCCTTGTCCTCCCCGAAGCGACGGCCAATGTCCGCGTGAACGGCCCCTTGCCCTTCACTGATGAATGAAGTGGTCACGCGAGTCAAGGGCTCATCCTCTGCCCGTTTGGGAACCAGATTGATGCTCCCGCCAATGCTGCCGCTTGGGGCAATGCCATTGACCAGCGTGCCCGGTCCCTTGAGCACTTCGACGCGCTCAACCATTTCAACCGGAATACGGGTGGTGGAAGTCAGCCCAAACAGCCCATTCATGCCCGTATCTTCGTTATTCACCGTGAAGCCGCGAATCTGGAATTGGTCTCCAAATCCACCTGCTGCGGTCAATGCGCGGACTGATGCGTCGTTTACCACTACATCAGCCACACTCCGGGCCTGTTGGCTTTCAATCAACTCGGAGGTGTAATTGTTGGTGCTGAAGGGGGTGTCCATGACGTCCTGGGAACCCAGTACACCGACGCCGCCCCCTCGAGCCAGTTGGCCGCCTGCATAGGGCTTGGCTAAGCCGTTGTTGACCTCAGCCGTGACGGTGACCGCCGACAATGTGGCTTCACCTGCGCCCTTGGTTTCGACGATGACGACGCTGTTGCCATCAAAGCGGGGCGTAAGACCAGATCCGGCAAGTAGTTTTTCCAGGGATTGCCTGGCAGTCAGCTGGCCAGAAACGGCAGGCGCTTGTTTTCCAGCGATCAGGTCTTGGGAAACCACGATTTGAGAACCTGTGACTCGAGCCCATTCATTTAAAGCCTGGGCGAATGGTTGGGTCGGGATGTGAATGTGATGGGTTTGAGTGGCGGCGCTGGGTTCTGCAGCCTGAGCGGTGTGGCTGATGCCACCCAATGCGAGAGCAACGGCAATCGCCATGGGGGCGAGGGTAAAGCGATTCATGGGAACTCCTGTTGAGTAATTAATAATAAGTCTCAATCAGGAAGACGCAGTGCTTTTCTAAATTACGGTATCTCTCGCAAATTATTTTTCTGGGGCACTGGTGATTTCCATCATGTGCCCCTTCTTTTCCAGGTGTACTGGAAGAGCCTGGGGCAGGATGCGTTTCATGGTTTCCATGTGACGCGGATCGAATGTGCCGGAGATGCGTAGCTCGGCAACGCGAGGGTCGTGAATGACGAGTCCTGTATCCGTATAGCGATTCAATTCATCGATGGCTTGCGCCAGTGGCATGTTGACGAAGCTGAGTTGATGGGTTCGCCAAGGTGCAATGGATTCCACATCAAGCTTGCGGATGGCACCTGGATCTCCGTCAGCAAGCGCTGTCAGCTGTTGTCCTGCCGTCATGTCGGTACCGGAAGGCGTGATGTAGGGGAGAGGTAGCCATTGGGTCAGCCGACTCGGGGTAGTACTGACCCGCACCTGACCTTCTTCCACTGCCACTTGCACCTGGTCTCGACCCTGTTGTTCTGGGGTGTAGCGGACGGCAAAACGCGTTCCCAGAACGGTCACTCGGGTTTTGTCAGCAGTGACGAGGAAGGGGCGATTGG
>QKDJ01000244.1 GCA_003252145.1 Azovibrio restrictus | reverse complement strand
ATGGCACCTTGAACACACTCCGAACCAAAGTGGAGGTAACGCACTCCGTCGGATTCGCTGATGTCGATGGCGTGTCTGGCCATTGCCTTTCCCTTATGTGGATCAGTGAACGCCCAGTAGGGCTTTTACATCGTCTGCAACAGCCTCTGGAGTGGCGTCATGGCCAATGGCCAGTCTCAGCTTGCCGTCGGGGTCATAGGCGTAGGTGGTCACGCTATGGTCGATGGTGTAAGTACTGGGGGTGCTACCCGGATTGATCCGGTAGAAGACCTTGAAAGCCTTGGCCAAGGCAGGCGTGGCTTCGGGGGTTGTGTAAAGCCCCAGGAAGCTGGGATGGAAGGCGGGCACATACTCGCGCAAGAGTTCGGGGGAGTCTCGTTCCGGGTCTACCGTCACAAACAACACCTGGACCTTGCTGGCTTCATTTCCCAATAACTCCATGACCCGGGAGGCCCTGGACAGGGCGGTGGGGCAAACATCAGGACATTGGGTGTAGCCAAAGAACAGGAGAACCACCTGGCCTCGCCAGTCTGCGAGGGTACGGGTTTTTCCTTCAGGGTCCTGTAACTGGAAATCCTGGGCAAACTGGGGATTTTCCAGTTCGCTGCCATGGAAGCGAGGGGGGGCCTGGGGGCTGTCGCAACCGGCCAGAAGGCCGGTTGCGAGGAGTAGTGCGCCCAGGCTGGTTTTCAGTCCAGCCATGATGGGCGCTCAGTGCTGGGCTTGGCCATGGGCAGGCATGGCAGCTGCTGCGTTCAAGGGACGGACTTCAGCCTCTACCACCTGCTCCTGAACTACCTTCTGCTCGTTCTCCAGCATCAGGGTTACGGAGACTTTCTGACCCGTGCTAACAGGAGCCTTCAGGTCCATGAGCATGATGTGATAGCTGCCAGGCTTGAGTTCCAGGGCTTGACCGGGGGTCAGAGGCACTGCCGCGACGGGGCGCATTTTCATGATGCCTTCCACGGTAGCCATTTCATGCACTTCAACCACATTGGCAACCGGGGAGCGGGCGCCGACCAGTTTCATGGGCTTGTTGCTTTCCAGTTTCATGAAAGCACCGGTGGCTTTTTGCTGGGGTGTGGTGGCGCGAACCCAAGGGTCGGTCACATTAACCTGGGCATGGGCCATCAGGGAAAAAAGGCTGGCAAAAGCGACGGTAATAAAACGAATACGCATGGTAAATCTCCACAAATTTGAATTCATTGAACGGCCAATGTTTGAACTGGCCTGGGTAAGTCGGATTCAGGTGAGTGGAGATGACGGGGGGGCCCTGGGATGAGCCAAGGCATAAGGTGGCGTAGATGTGAATACGGGGGTGAGAGGCCCGAGAGCGGGACTTTTGAGCTGGAGGTCACGCTTTACTGTAGCGGTGACAGAGGGTGGTGCTGGTGGCTGGTGGGTCAAGCCGCACAGGGGGCAGTGAACCTGTGCAGCAACCTGGGTGGAATTGGAGCCGCTCTCTTCCCCATTGACCACCCAGGTGGTACCGAAGGGGGTGCAGATGACCGCCAGTCCCGATGCCAGCTGGGCAGCCTGATGGCCTGCGCTTGCCGGGAGGGCGGAGAGCTGCAGGATCAAGGCCAGCAAGGCCAGCCATAGACCTGGAGCAAATGGGACCGGAAAACGAGGAACCGGAAAAAGCTTGCGTCGCAAAACAACCCTTTCAGGTGGTCCCCTCGACAGGAATCGAACCTGTATCTAGCGCTTAGGAGGCGCTTGTTCTATCCATTGAACTACGAGGAGAGAGGCGCGTATTCTAGCCGCCCACCGGGCCTGCGCCAAATCGCATTTGTCGTTTCCGCCCGGTTAGCGGATAAAATTTCCGCCCTTCACTGATTGTTTCTCCCCGGAATCTCCATGCCACTACTAAAACTCGACCAGGCCTGCCTGGCTTTTGGTCACGTTCCCCTGCTTGATCACGCGGATTTCCAGCTGGACCCGGGCGAGCGGGTGGCCTTGATTGGCCGTAATGGCACGGGTAAGTCGTCCCTGCTGTCGGCCCTGGTGGGGCAGGGGAGTCTGGACGATGGGCAGGTCTGGCGCCAGCCCGGTGTCCGGGTGGCCTATGTGCCCCAGGAGCCACCCCTGGCGCCCGAACACTCGGTGTTCGAGGCTGTGGTGTCCGGGCTGGGGGAAACCTCCCGGCTGCTGGCGGAATATCACCATGTGTCTCATGCCTTGGGGGAGGCAGACGCGGATCACGAAACCCTGCTGGCCCGGCTCCAACATCTGCAGCATGAGCTGGAGGCCCTGGGGGCCTGGACCTGGCAGGTCCAGGTGGATCGGGTCATTGCCCGTTTCAACCTGGACCCGGATGCGCTGGTTTCCAGTCTTTCGGGGGGGCAGAAAAAGCGTCTGGCCCTGGCCCAGGCCCTGGCCATCGCTCCGGATGTGCTGCTGCTGGATGAGCCCACCAACCACCTGGATATTGCAGCCATCGAATGGCTGGAAGACTTGCTGCTGGAAAGCAACGTCCCCCTGTTCTTCATCACTCATGACCGGCGCTTTCTAGATAGGCTGGCCACCCGCATCGTGGAACTGGATCGGGGCAAGCTCATGAGTTTTCCCGGGAATTTCAGTGAGTACCAGCGGCGCAAGGAAGCCTTGCTGCACGAGGAGTCCGTCCTCAACCAGAAATTCGACAAGCTCCTCAAGGAGGAGGAGGTGTGGATACGCAAGGGGGTGGAAGCCCGGCGTACCCGGGCCGTATTCCGGGTTCAGCGCCTGGAACAGCTGCGCCTGCAACGGGCGGCCCGCCGGGACCGGTTGGGCAAGGTGCAGATGCAACTGGATGCCGGTGGCAAGAGCGGCGAGTTGGTGGTGGAGACGCACAATGTGTGCAAGGCATTTGGCGACCGCACGGTGGTCCGGGATTTCTCCACCCGCATCCTGAGAGGCGACAAGATTGGTCTCATCGGGCCCAACGGGGCGGGCAAGACCACCTTGCTGCGCATGATCCTGGGTGAGTTGGAACCGGATTCCGGTTCCGTGAAGCGGGGCACCAAGATGGAAGTGGCCTATTTCGACCAGTTCCGCACCCAGCTGGACCCGGAAGCCAGTCTGGCTCAGGTGATTTCACCGGGTTCCGATTATGTGGAGATCGGCGGCGCCCGTAAGCACGTGATCGGCTATCTGGAGGATTTTCTATTTGCGCCGGAACGAGCCCGTTCCCCGGTCAAGTCCCTGTCCGGAGGCGAGCGCAATCGCCTGTTGCTGGCACGGCTGTTTGCCCGCCCCGCCAATGTATTGGTTCTGGATGAGCCCACCAATGACCTGGATGTGGAAACCCTGGAGTTGCTGGAACAACTGCTGCAGGACTATGACGGCACCCTGTTCCTAGTGAGTCATGACCGGGCTTTCCTGGACAACGTGGTGACCCAGACCCTGGCGGCGGAAGGGGATGGGAACTGGAAGGAATATGCGGGGGGATACAGCGACTGGGCCGCCTATAAGGCT
>QKDJ01000172.1 GCA_003252145.1 Azovibrio restrictus | reverse complement strand
AGGCTCGGCTGCTGCTGTAATCCTGTTTAAGTCTGGGGGCGGCCCCCAGTTCCCATCGGCCGTCCGGCAGATCGATGGAAGCCTTGGCATGGGGGCTGAGGAACAGGTTCTCGGGGCCAAAGATGGTTTGTCCGACTTTGCCGTTTTCATCTTTGCGAATGTTACGAATGGCTAGATTGATTTCGTGGCTGGGGTCGAGGAGTTGGGTCGTCGTCAGCAGTTCTTCCAGGTCTGCGGCCATGGAGATAAAACCCCAGAAGCCGGGCTCGCCAGTTTCCGTCGTCGTGCTGAATATGGGGGTGTAAACAATGAGGCCGGGCCGGCCATTTTGCAGGAGCTGCACGGGGGCGTTGCTGACGGTGTTTCGGGCATCAATGGCGCGCTTGATGCTGTTCATGAATTCCGGATGCAACCCGAAATCCACACCCACGAGGTTTTCATTGCCCTGCTCGGGGGCAACCTGTACCACCTGCAATCGTTGGGCGACGACCACGCTGAGAGCCTGGGGCAGGGGGGCAATGGAGGCTTTCACCCGAACGAAGTCGCGGGCTAAGTCCGGGTTGGCCCCGATGTCCTGCGCCAGGGCCCGATTCTGCGCGACGAACTGGTCCAGAATTGTCTGTAGCTGGTGGGACTGGGCCTCCAGGTGCCGACCAATGGCATCCAAACGCTGTTGCGCCAGTTGTTGGCGGTCGTAGCGTTCGAGGCCGATGGTGCCGCCCAGACAGAGCAGCAGAGGCAGCAGTACCAGGAAAAAATTACGTTTCAAGGGTGTTCAGCGGCGTTACAGAAAAGGGGCGGATTTTTTGCCGGAGAGATACTGCCATTTCACGGGCCGTCCCGCCATGCCTATATGCAGCGGCTTCATGAAGGCGAGGGGCGTATTTTTCGCGACCAGCCTCCCGGCACTCCGGTAAACTGCGGCCTTCATTCATTGTGAGGAGTCCCAAAAATGGCGGATACCAAGGAACTGATTATTGAAGACCTGCGCGTGGGCGAGGGCGAGGAAGCCAAGGCCGGTCAATATGTGTCCGTGCATTACACGGGCTGGCTCACCGATGGTAGCAAATTCGACTCCAGCCTGGATCGCAACGAACCCTTTGCTTTCCCCCTGGGTGGCCGCCGCGTCATTACCGGCTGGGATGTGGGCGTGCAGGGCATGAAGGTGGGCGGTCTGCGCAAGCTGACCATTCCGCCCCACATGGGTTACGGCGCCATGGGTGCTGGTGGCGTGATCCCGCCCAACGCGACCCTGGTGTTTGAAGTGGAATTGCTGGAAGTTCAGTGAGCGATACCCCCAAACCCCGTCGTGTCCGTATTCCCGGCCCGGGCCGGGATGCCCGTCCGGAAGGCCCGGGTGGCAGCACACATCGCTCCACCCGCAAGGATTCCGGCAAAGGGCCTGGGCGCCCTCCTGTCAGGGCCTCTGATGAACAGTGGCCCAAGGCGCCAGCAGCCCCCCGCTCTGTGCCTGTAGAGGCGGCGCCGCACCCGGATGGTGTGAGAGTGTCCAAGCTGCTGGCTGA
The DNA here is from genome assembly GCA_003252145.1 of Azovibrio restrictus. Lineage (GTDB taxonomy): Bacteria > Pseudomonadota > Gammaproteobacteria > Burkholderiales > Rhodocyclaceae > Azovibrio > Azovibrio restrictus_A. Next base: position 1,946 of record QKDJ01000172.1, on the reverse strand, counting down.
CCGGGGCTTATGTTCCCGGCGCGAGGCGGATCGGTACATCGAACGGGGTTGGGTGTTTGTGGATGGGGTTCGGGTAACGGAACTGGGGACCCGGGCTCAGCCTGATGCCCAGGTGAGTCTTTCCTCCGAAGCCCGCAAGAGCCAGGATCGGCTGGCTACGATCCTGATGAACAAGCCCGTGGGTTTTGTGTCCGGGCAGCCTGAGCCCGGTTATGAGCCTGCGGTGGTGCTGGTGCGCCTGGAAAATCAGTGGCGCCAGGAGGGAGATCTGGAGTTTGATCCCCGGCATCTCAAAGGCTTGGCTCCGGCCGGACGGCTGGATATTGATTCCACCGGCTTGCTGGTCCTGACCCAGGATGGTCGTATTGCCCGCCAATTGATCGGTGAGGACTCCGGGATTGAAAAGGAGTATCTGGTCCGGGTCGAAGGGGAACTGGAAAACGGGGGGCTGGAACGGTTGCGTCACGGCCTCTCTCTGGATGGCAAACCCCTGAAGCCCGCTCGGGTGGATTGGCAGAATGACGACCAGCTGCGGTTTGTGCTGCGAGAAGGCAAGAAGCGCCAGATTCGCCGCATGTGTGAACTGGTGGGCCTGAAGGTGGTGGGCCTCAAGCGGGTGCGCATGGGGCGTGTCCGTCTGGGAGACTTGCCCGCCGGGCGCTGGCGCTATCTGCGCGACGATGAAATCTTCTGAGGCCTCAACCGGCTTCGGTCCATAAAAAAGCCCCCGAAACTCGGGGGGCTTTTGCTTTGTAGGGCGAAGAGGGCTTAACGCAGACTTTAAGCCGCAGTCAGGAGCCCGCGCATTTTCTGCAGGGCCTTTACCTCGATCTGGCGAATGCGTTCGGCAGAAACCTGGAACTCGGCGGCCAGATCATGCAGGGTGGCGGTTTCACCCTCGGCCAGCCAGCGGGCCTCAATGATGCGGCGGCTGCGGGGGTCCAGCCCTTCCAGGGCGTGGTGCAAACCTTCACCTTGCAGACTGTCGTGGTCCCGGGCTTCCATGACCTGGGTGGGTTCGTAGTGGGAATCCGCCAGGTAGTCGATGGGGGCAAAGGCCTCTTCCCCGTCGTCGGAGTAGCCTTCCAGTGCCAGATCACGACCGGTCAGGCGGGTTTCCATCTCGGTGACTTCTTCCGGACGAACGCCCAGCTTGGTGGCGATTTCCTCGGTCTGTTCAGGATTCAGGCTGTGATCGCCTTCATAGCCGTTCTTCAGGCTGCGCAGATTGAAAAACAGCTTGCGTTGGGCCTTGGTGGTCGCCACCTTTACCAGACGCCAGTTTTTCAGGATGTATTCGTGAATCTCGGCCTTGATCCAGTGGATGGCAAAGGACACCAGGCGTACGCCCCGGTCCGGGTCAAAGCGCTTGACGGCCTTCATCAGGCCTACGTTGCCTTCCTGAATCAGGTCCGCGTGGGGCAGACCGTAGCCCATGTAGCCGCGGGCGATGGAAATCACCAGGCGCAGATGGGAGAGCACCAGCTGCCGGGCGGCCTCCAGGTCATCCTTCTCATGGAAGCGACGGGCCAGCTGGATTTCCGCCTCTTCCGAGAGCATAGGCACCCGGTTGGCCGCCTGAATAAAGGCGTCCAGATTGCCAGCAGCAGAGGGAACGGGAAAAGCCAGGGCTTGAGTCATAGTGCTTGGTCCTCCATATCTTGTGCGTCTAGTTTAGCACTCGACACTTGGGAGTGCTAACCCTGGAAAAGGTTCGTTGCAATTTTCGTTGCCTCGGTCCATTGGAGTCGAAAACCTTGCTCCAGAAAATTGCAATGACAGCCGCTCATGGAGCCGCTATTGAATGTCGGCCTCTGAACCGAAGCGGGCGTTCAGGAACGTTTGAGTTAGGCATCAGCGGAGCAAATGCTAAAGAGTGTGTCTTGGGAGTCTGATATAGGTTGCTCCGCGCGGATGCGAAAGTGGCTGCCATCGCGGGCCTCGAT
>QKDJ01000056.1 GCA_003252145.1 Azovibrio restrictus | reverse complement strand
GGGCTGGGTGGCGGCCCGGGTGGATATCCGCCATGTGGTGCAGGAATCCCGTGTATTGCCGCGCTCTTATTTCCAGGGCCTTAATTTTTTGCTGAACGAACAGCCGGACAAGGCCATTGATGCCTTTCTGGAAGTGGCTCGCGGGGACTCCCAGACGGTGGAACTACACTTCGCTCTGGGGGGATTGTTCCGGCGCCGTGGGGAAACGGAGCGGGCCATTCGCATGCACCAGAGCCTCATGGAGCGGGATGACCTAGGGGAGGAAGTGCGCCTCCAGGCCCTCTCCGAATTGGGCCAGGACTACCTCAAGGCAGGCTTGCTGGATCGGGCCGAGGAGGTCTTTACCAAGCTCAGAGATTCTTCCATGAAGGATGAGGCCCAGCGCCAGTTGCTGGAAATTTATCAATTGGAGAAGGACTGGGAAAAAGCCATTCAGGTTGCCAGTGAGTTGCCCGATCTTTATACGGCCAAGGAAATTGCCCAGTTCCATTGCGAATTGGCCGCCAATGAGTTGATGCGCTCCCACTTTGAAAGTGCCGGGCAACATCTGGAGGCGGCCTTAAGTATTCATCGTAAGTGCGCGCGGGCCAGTCTGCTCCAGGGCGACATGGTCCTGCAGCAGAATCAGCCCGAGGCCGCTATTGAGGTCTGGCAGCGTATTGAGCAACAGGACCCGGCCTATCTGTCCCTGGTGGCCCAGCGCCTGCTCGAGGCCTATCGCCGTCTGGACAAAGTGGGAGAGGGGCTGGCCCTGTTGCGGGCCTATCTGGACCGTTATCCCTCTTTGGATCTGCTGGATAGCGTGTATCAACTGGAGTTGGAGGATGAGGGTAGTGAGGCTGCCTACAAGCTGGTGCGGACCGAGCTGCAACGCAATCCATCCCTGCTTGGGCTGGAAAAGCTCATGGAAGCCCGCTTGCCTTTGGTGAGTGCCGAAACCCGTGGTGATCTGGAGTTGGCCCGTTCCATCGTGCAGGGGTACACCCGCCGGTTGGCCAGGTATCGGTGCGATAATTGCGGCTTCCGGGCGCGCCAGTTCTACTGGCGTTGTCCTGCCTGCGGTGGCTGGGAAAGCACGCCCCCGCGCCGGGCTGAGGAATTCAATTCCTCCCTTTGAGGTGGATGCCCGGGCGGTCAAAGGATTTTTCCGGGCTCTCAAAATGAATGAAGGCCAGTCCAGAGCAGGCTGGCATGACATGGCGTAGAAACATGATTGATCTGGAGCGTTTGAAGCAGGTACGCCTGCTGGTGGTTGGCGACGTAATGCTGGACCGCTACTGGTTTGGCGATGTGAGCCGGATTTCTCCTGAGGCCCCGGTGCCGGTGGTCAAGGTGGAGCGGCTGGAGGAACGCCTGGGCGGTGCGGCCAACGTGGCTCGTAACATCGTTTCCCTGGGAGCCTCCTGCACCCTGTTGTCTGTGGTGGGGCCCGATGAGGCCGGGCGTTGCCTGCAGCGTCTGCTGGATGAGGGCGCCATTGATTCGGGTCTGCAGGTGGATGAGGGGATTGATACCACCGTCAAGCTGCGGGTCATCGGTCGTCAGCAACAACTATTGCGCATTGACTTTGAAACCACGCCGTCCCATGAGGTCCTGCGGGCCAAGCTGGAAGATTTTCAGCGGCGTCTGGTGGATTGCGATGTGGTGGTGCTCTCCGACTACGGCAAGGGCGGGCTGACCCATATTGAAGAAATGATTCGCCTGGCCCGGGCTGCAGACAAGCCCGTGCTGGTAGACCCCAAGGGGGATGACTTCTCCAAATACGCCGGTGCAACCATCATCACACCTAACCGGGGAGAACTGCAGGCTGTAGTAGGGCGTTGGCGTTCTGAAGCGGAACTGGAAGTCAAGGCCCGCCGTCTCAGAGGTGAACTGGGGCTGGATGCCCTTTTGGTGACTCGCAGCGAGGAAGGTATGAGCCTGTTTGCCGATAGCGAAGCGCTGCACGAATCGGCACGGGCCCTGGAGGTTTATGATGTTTCCGGCGCAGGTGATACGGTAATTGCTACCCTGGCTGTGATGCTGGCTGCTGGTGCCTCTTGGGGGGATGCCATTCATGTGGCCAATGTGGCTGCAAGCATCGTGGTCGGCAAGCTGGGTACGGCCGTGGTGACCCGCCGGGAACTGGATGCAGCACTGAACAACTGAGGAACAATCCATGTATATCGTTGTGACCGGCGCAGCCGGATTTATCGGCTCCAATATCGTCAAGGCTCTGAACGAGCGGGGTGTGACCAAGATCATCGCCGTAGACAATCTCACCAAGGCGGACAAGTTCAAGAATCTGGTGGATTGCGAGATTGCCGATTACCTGGACAAGGAAGACTTCATCCAGCGTATCCAGCATGGCCACTTCGATGGGGAAATCGAGGCCATTTTCCATGAGGGGGCCTGCTCCGACACCATGGAAACCGATGGCCGCTACATGATGGAGAACAACTACCGCTACTCCCTGATTCTGCTGGATTGGTGTCATGAGCAGGAGGTCCAGTTCCTCTATGCCTCGTCTGCTGCCACCTATGGGGGCAGCAGCGTCTTCAAGGAAGAGCGCCAGTACGAAGCGCCCTTGAACGTGTATGGCTACTCCAAGTTCCTTTTTGATCAGGTGGTGCGCAAGCGTCTGGCGGAGAACTCCTCCCAGATCGTGGGATTCCGCTATTTCAACGTTTATGGCCCCCGGGAAAATCACAAGGGTCGTATGGCTTCCGTGGCCTGGCACCATTTCCACCAGTTCCGCAATGAAGGCAAGGTGAAGCTCTTCGAGGGCTCCCATGGCTACCCCGACGGGGGGCAGGAGCGGGATTTCGTGTTTGTGGGCGATGTGGCCAAGGTCAATCTGTTCTTCCTGGATCATCCCCAGAAGTCGGGCATCTTCAACCTGGGAACCGGTCGGGCCCAGAGCTTCAATGATGTGGCTGTTTCCACCGTCAATGGCTGCCGGGCCCTGGAAGGGGAGTCCGCCTTGAGTCTGGAGGAGATTCGCGGGCGCAGCCTGCTGGAATACGTGGCTTTCCCCGAGGCTCTGAAAGGCAAGTATCAGGCCTATACCCAGGCGGATCTGACCCGCCTGCGGGAGGCGGGCTATGAAGAGGCCTTTGCCAGTGTGGAAGAGGGCGTGGCCCAATACGTCAAATGGCTGGGCCAGTCATGAGCGACAAACCCCAATTCAAGACCCTTGAGGATTTCGTCGGCAATACGCCCCTGGTGCAGTTGAAACGCTTGCCGGGAGTGGAGAACCAACGGCGCAACAACGTCATTCTGGTGAAGCTGGAAGGCAATAATCCGGCGGGTTCCGTCAAGGACCGTCCGGCCCTCTCCATGATCACCCATGCGGAAGCCCGAGGCACCATCAAACCCGGCGATACCCTGATTGAAGCCACCTCTGGGAACACCGGCATTGCCCTGGCCATGGCCGCGGCCATGCGGGGTTACGGGATGATCCTGGTGATGCCGGAAAACCAGAGCGTGGAGCGGC
>QKDJ01000299.1 GCA_003252145.1 Azovibrio restrictus | reverse complement strand
GTGCAGCAGGATGCCCGGCCAGCCGGAACCCAGCACCACGGTCATCTGGCCCGCTGGCGCCGGCTTCGCCACGAAATTGGTGGCCGCCTGATGCACGGCCTGACGGGCATAGGTCTTCAGGACTGCATCAGTGAAATAGGCGTAGTTGAAGCGACCACCACCACCGGCCGCCCCCTGCTCCCGCCGCCCTTGGTCCTCAATGATCACGCTAACGGAAATCCGCACCAAGGGACGCACATCGGCCGCCAGACGACCATCGGAACCGGCCACCAGGATTACCTCCCACTCGCCAGCCATGCCCGCCATGACCTGAACCACCCGGGGATCTTCCGCCCGGGCAAAGGCTTCCAGGCGCTCCAGCAGACGCACCTTTTCCTCCGCCGGCAGGGAAGCCAGAGGGTCCCCATCCGCATACAAGGGGGGTACGGAACTGCGGGCCTTGAGCACCGGCAGGCAGCCATTCTGGCCGGCGGTGCCGATGGCCCGCACGGCCAGGGCCGCATCGGTCAGGGCCGGCAGGCTGATATCGTCCGAATAGGCAAAGGCCGTCTTTTCGCCACTGATGGCCCGCACGCCCACACCCTGATCGATATTGAAACTACCCGCCTTGACGATACCCTCGTCCAGGCTCCAGGACTCGGAACGGGAGTACTGGAAATACAGGTCCGCATAATCCACCTGGTGACTCATGATGCGCCCGAACAGCCCCTCCAGGGAGGAGGTTTCCAAGCCATAAGGGGCCAGCAACAGGCTTTCGGCCTGATCCAGGTGGGAGAGGGATGCGGATGAAGCCATGAATATTCCTTGTTTCATGCTGCGGGTGAGCAGCGTTTCGATTCTAGGTTGACGCTGTGTTCCAAAGCCGGCAACTGCCGGCGCACTTCGGCAATACGGGCCGGGTCCAGATCGGCAATGACCAGCCCCGGCCCTTTGGCCTTGCGGTCCAGCACTTCGCCCCAGGGGTCGATGATCATGCTGTTGCCGTGGGTCATGCGGCCATTTTCATGGCGGCCGCCCTGACCTACCGCCACCACATAACACTGGTTTTCGATGGCACGGGCTCGCAGCAGAACCTCCCAGTGGGCCCGACCCGTGGTTTCCACAAAAGCCGCAGGCACCAGGATCAGATCGGGCTTGCCCAGACTACGGTAATACTCGGGAAAGCGCAGATCGTAGCAGATGGACAGGCCCACCCGCCCGAAGGGGGTTTCCACTGCCACGGCCTCGTGGCCCGGCTCAATGAAGCTGGCCTCGTCATAACGTTCCCGGCCATTGTCAAAGGCAAACAAATGCACCTTGTCGTAGCGGGCCACACACTCCCCTTTGGGGTTGTAGACCAGGCTGGCATTGCGCAGGTGTTTGTCCGATGTTGCTGTCAGGGGAATGGAGCCGGCAAAAATCCACACGCCAAACCGCTGGGCCATGGCCCGCAGCCAGTCCTGAATCGGGCCAATACCAAAAGCTTCCCGCACCGCCAGGCGCTCAGCATCGCTGGCACCGATGATGGGGAAATACTCGGGTAGGACCAGGGCTCCAGCCCCCTGCTCCACTGCCTGCCCCATCAGGTTTTCTGCGGCCCGAAGGTTGTCCGGCACCCGGGGCCCGGACACCATCTGCAGGCCAGCGATACGCATAGGCAGGGAAGGAGATTCTGAGGCGCTCATTTAGCCCCGTTCTCCTTGGCCGCCTCAGGCTTTGCGGATTCCTCTCCGCTCACCTTTTCCACCACCGGCTCACTCCAGGAGCCCGTCACCTTGTAGCGAAAACCAAAGGCCTTATTGAGGGGATTTTTTAGGAGATTCTGGGCCACCAGAGCAGCAGCCCCCACCACGGGGTTGATGGCCACAGCCGCCCCCAAGGAGGCCACCCCGCCCACCTCCGGCTGCACGGTGACCAGCAGGTTCTGACCCTCCCCCTTCAAATCCACCGTGCCGTTCATCAGCACTCGACCGGCTGGCCCGTCAATCCTCAGATCATCCTCCGTCGTCATAAGGCCGTTATCTACCCTCATCCGGCCCGTGATGCTGTCGTAGGCAAAGCCGTCACTGAAGATATCCCGGAAATCCAAGGTCAGGCGCCGGGTTACCGATTGTAGGGAGAGCAGACCCAAAAGCTTGCCCACTCCCGGATCCACCTTGGAGAACTGCCCCTTGGCGGCCTCCAGCTCCAAGTTCCCGCTCAACGTAGCCGGATCGAAAGCCGTGGGGGCCCCATGCCAGGCCAGCTTGCCCTTGAGCGCCGCCGTTCCGCCCTTGATGGCCCCTGGATAACCCAGTCGCCCCAGAAGTCCACCGCTGTCGTTTACCTTCATGTCGAAATCCAGCTGGGTGCGATTGGTATTGCCGGTCACCCACAGGCCGTTGCCCGTCAAACGACCATCCGGGTTATCCACCAGAATCTGCCGCATGTTCCAACCCCTTCCGGCGTTCTCGGCCTTCAGCTCCACCCGCCCCAGACGTCGTGCCCCAATGGTGAAGTCCCCGATTCGGATATCCATGGACGGTAGGCTCTGCAATAGCCCGGTGTCCGGCTCCTGGCTCTGGCCCGAGGGCAGATGCAGCCGCTTCAGGTCCGCAGTCACCATGCCTTGGCCACTGCCATCCCAGGAAAACTCACCCACAGCCTCTTTGGCAGCCACCATCACCCGCCAGCGATTGCCATCAGGGCGCAAACGCAGGCTGACCTCACCAAAAGAACGCCCCAGGGCAGTCAACTCCTGGCTCTGCACAGCCACCAAATCAACCGGGAACGAGCTGGCTGCCGCAACGCCTTGAGCACTGGCTGGCTCCTTGTCCAAGCCCTTGTCGAACAGACGCTGCCACTGATCCAGATCCAGCTTGTCCTGGGTAATGAATACATTGAGGCCCTTGTCAGGCATTTGCACACTTTGACCGACCCCGATCACGCCCCGCTCCACCACCGACTTTCCATTCTGCTGGCGGCGCACCAACTGCCCTTCCAGCACCTTGCCCAGACTCAAGGTAACCGACTCCCGGGCCGGATTACTGCCCGCCAGGGTGCTTTTTTCCAGGCGCCAGGGCATGGCTTCCCCAGCGGATTTATTGAAAGGCTGGGGCAGGCTGGAACTCAAGCCCTGGAGGCTGGAGGTCACAAGGAAGTCAGCATTCTTGCCCCGCACCTTCACGTCTGCCAGCCAGCTGGAACTGCCGGAAATTTGATCAAACAAGGGCAAGCCGAAATGCCGCCGCAGGGCCTGGGACGTGAAACCGCCGGTTGCCTTGATATTTACCACCCCAGGCTCCGAGGTCGCCTTCAATTCCATGGGCAGCCCCAGGAAAGAGCCACGCACGTCCGGGGCATTGACCATCTTTTCCGTGAAGTCCAGCACCCCCTGCACACCAGTAGCTGGAGGCAAACCGGGGACAAAACCGATCTGGTTAGCCTCGAACGTGTAGCGTCCCTTGATCTTGGCGTCATCGATGCGACGCAGAGGCAGTTCCAGATCCAGGTCCAGCC
>QKDJ01000132.1 GCA_003252145.1 Azovibrio restrictus | reverse complement strand
CCGCGGGCGAAGGCCGTTAGCACTCATCGCCTACGAGTGCTAATAATAGGGACGCCCTTGTGCTATTTCAAGAGCAGGAAATGAAGATTTTTTGAATCATGCCTGTTTTCGCTTCCCTGCCCCATGCAAAAGGACTCAACAAACCACAGGGGGAAATCCTGCCTTCCAATCAGAAGTCTTTATAATTCTGATCAAGATCAGAACTTGTTTCTATTACTTCAGTCATATTTTTGTACTCTTGGAGAAAGTGGGGAGATGGCTGTGCAAAGAATTCTTGCTGCCCTTACCAGTAGGCCCAAACGGTCTCTACTCCCCATTTTTTAACGCAGCCCCATCTCACACTACGTCTGCCCATGAAGACCAATCTGCCCGTCACTCAGCACGAAGTTCCCTTCCCCCCTAATACCTATCTGGTATCCCGTACCGACCTCAAGGGGGTCATCACCTACGTTAATGAGGCATTTGAGCAGATCAGCGGTTTCTCCCGTGCTGAATTGATCGGACAAAGCCACAACATCGTGCGCCACCCGGACATGCCCCCCCAGGCTTTTGCCGACCTGTGGAGCACAGTGAAGTCCGGACTGCCCTGGCGGGGACTTGTGAAAAATCGCTGCAAAAACGGGGATCACTACTGGGTGGAAGCCTTCGTGGTGCCAGTCAAAAAAGATGGTCAGACCACGGGCTATATGTCCGTACGCACCCCGGCTTCAGCTCAGGGAATCAAGGCGGCTGAACAGAGTTACACCAGCCTGCGCCAGAGCGGTGGCAAGGTAGCCAGTGCCCGGGGCGGCTGGTTCGGGCGCCTCTCCCTCAAGGCTCGCCTGTGGGCCATGCTGATCACGCTCACCCTGATGCTAGTGGGTGGCGGCTTTATCGGCATTGGCGGTATCGTCGAGAGCAACAAACAACTGCAATCTTTATATGAAGAAGAATTGCTGCCCTCCAACAAGATCAACCGCATCATGTTCCTGCTGGGGGACAACCGCTCCCAGGTCATGCTAGGCCTGCAGCACGACCCCGTTAATCCCAATGCCCAGATGCATGACCATGCCCTGAGCCTGCACATCGACAACACCCTGAAGAACCGGCAGGAAATCAATGCCCTGCTGGAGGAGCTCAAGGGTATGCACATGGATGAGGAGCAAAAAGCCCTCATGGCGAAGTTTGAAGAAGCTCGGGTCCGCTTCTCCAAGGAAGGGGTTAACTTGGCACGGGAAGCCTTGAAGCAGAGTGACTACCATCGGGCCAATGAACTGCTGCTCCAGCAGATCAACCCCCTGTACGCCCAGATGCAAAAAGACGGCGATGCCCTGATCCAGAATCTGGCTAAGGCCGCCAACCAGCGCCATAACGATGCAGAACAGCGCTATCAGCAGACCCTGTGGCTGGCTAGCCTGGGCACCCTGGGCGCCATGCTCATCTCCCTGCTGGGTGGCCACCTTCTCATTCAAGCCATCGTGCGTCCCCTGTATAGAGCTTTGGCCCACTTCGAGAGCATTGCCGAAGGCAAGCTCACGGAGCGCATCGACATTTCCGGTCGGGACGAAACCGGCATCCTGCTATGCAACTTGGGAGCTATGCAAGCTCACCTGAAAGCCATGCTGGACGAAATCAGTGCAGCCTCCCGGGCCATCGAAACCCAGAGCAGCACCCTGGAACGGCATATGTCCCAAGTGGCTGAGCAATCCATGTCCCAGCAGGATGCGGTGCAAAGCGTGGCTGCCGCCACCGAGGAATTCAGCCAGTCCGTAGCCGAGGTCGCCAGTAATGCGGAGGAGACTGCCACCGCCGCCCGCAATTCCCAGGGCCTGGTCACGGACAGCAACAGCAGCATCGCCCGCAGCATGGATGCCACGGGGCGCGTGGTGGAGTCCGTCCAGAGCTCCAGCCAGACCATCAACGAACTGTCCCACTCCATCCAGAAAATTGGCGACATTACCCAGGTGATCCAGGAAATCGCCAACCAGACCAATCTGCTGGCCTTGAATGCCGCCATCGAAGCGGCCCGGGCAGGCGAACAGGGTCGAGGCTTTGCGGTGGTGGCTGACGAAGTGCGCAAACTGGCGGAACGCACCACCTCGTCCACCGCTGACATTGCCACCATGGTGACCGAAATCCAGAGCGTGACCCAGACTGCCGTCAATGGCATGGAACAGGCCGCCCGGGAAGTGGACACGGGCATCGGCATGCTGCGCGACAGTGTCTCCGGCCTGGAAGGCATCACCACGGCCAGTCATCAGGTTTCGAGCATGGCCCAGCAGATTTCCGACGCGGCCCAGCAACAGAACATCGCCAGCCAGGAAGTGGCCAGCAACATGGAGCACATCACCAACCTGATCGAGCAGAACACCGGTTCAGCCCGGGAAGCCAAGCACGCGGCGGAAGATCTCTTGCAGACCGCCAGCCAGCTGGATAACCTGATCGCCCGCTTCCAACTCTACCAACGCTGATGATCCGCTCCCTCACGGGAGCCGCCCTCCTCCTCTGGGCCGGCTCCCTGCTGGCCCAGAGCCTGCCAGGCCCCGTGCAACGGGCTCTGAATACCGCCCAGATTCCCACCTCGTCCGTGGCCCTGGTCGTCCAGGCGGTGGACGCCCCCTCCCCTCTGCTGCGCCTCAACGACCATGCTCCCATGAATCCGGCCTCGGTCATGAAGCTGGTTACCACCTACGCGGCCCTGGACACTCTGGGCCCCGCCGCCACCTGGCAGACGGAAGCTCGGGTGGATGCCTTGCCCGATACCGCAGGAATCCTGAAAGGCAACCTCTATCTCAAGGGCAGCGGCGACCCCCGCCTGGCTCTGGAAAATTTCTGGGCCCTGCTGCGCCAGCTTCGGGTACGGGGCGTCAAGGATATCGACGGGGACCTGATCCTGGATCGCAGCCTTTTCGATCTGCCCCCCCACGACCCGGCCGCCTTCGACAACAAACCCATGCGCGCCTACAACGTGGGGCCCGATGCCCTGCTGGTGGATTACCGGGCCCTGCGCTTCACCCTGCGCCCGGAAGGGGATGGAGTCCGTTTCTGGAGCGAAAGTCCCAGCGACGAGCTGAAGGTGCAAGCTCGCATCACCCCGGGTAAGGGTGCCTGCAACGGCTGGCGCGATCTACTGGATGTGCGCCTCAATGGCAACCAACTGGACATCAGCGGCAGTTATCCGGTGGCCTGTGGTGAAAAAAGCCTGTATCTAGCTCCTCTGGAGGCCAATCGCCACCTGGACGGCCTATTCCGGGCCCTGTGGAAGGAATTGGGCGGCAGCCTGAAAGGTCGAGTTCGCTCCGGCCCCACACCACCGGAAGCCCTGGTGCTGGCCAGTCAGGAATCCCCGCCCCTGGCGGACATGGTGCGAGATATCAACAAGTGGAGCAATAACGTGATGGCCCGCCAGCTGTTCCTGACCCTGGGGGCGGATGGCAACGGCCCGGCCACGGAAGAAAAGGCCCGCCAGCGGGTCAAGGCCTGGGCCCAAGCCAAAGGGCTGAATGCGCCG
>QKDJ01000077.1 GCA_003252145.1 Azovibrio restrictus | reverse complement strand
CCACGCATGAGTTTCACACCGGGACAATTGGGCCTGCTGCTGGCCATGGCCGTGGGGTGGGGGTTGAACTGGCCGATCATGAAAATGGTGATCAGCGAAGTGCCCCCTTTGACGTTCCGGGGCTTCTGCCTGTTTTTCGGGGGTTGGGGCTTGCTACTGGTGGCTTTGGCCAACGGGCACAAGCTGGCGCTGCCCGGGCGCGAATTCAAACGTACCCTCTGGCTGGCCTTGAGCAATATCTCGGGCTGGAATGCCCTGACCATCTACGGTGTCTCCATGCTGCCTTCCGGGCGTGCCGCCCTGCTGGGTTACACCATGCCCGTGTGGAGCATGTTGCTGTCCGTCCTCTGGCTGGGGGATCGCCTGACCTTCCGTCGGGCCCTGGGCCTGTGTCTGGGCATGTTGGGGGTGGTGGCCATGATGGGCACCGAATTGAGCCATCTGGCCGGGGCGCCCCCGCTAGGGGCCTTACTCATGCTGGCAGCTGCCCTGAGCTGGGCCGTGGGCGTGGTGTCCCTGAAACGTTTTCCCGTGCCCTTGAATCCCATGGTACTCACGGGCTGGATGATGGTGCTGGGCAGCCTGCCCGTGGTGGCGGGTGCCTTGCTCACAGAGCTGCCACGCTGGCATGTGCCCAGCCTGTGGCCCGCCCTGGGCCTGGTTTACAACGTGTTCATCGCCTTCATGTTCTGCTACTGGGCCTGGAACTACATCGTGCTCCATGTGCCCGTGGCGGTGTCTTCCCTGTCATCCCTGTTGACGCCCCTGATCGGGGTGGTGGGAGGAATGATCCTGTTGGGGGAACAACCGGGTTGGGGGGAGTTTCTCGGGGCAACCTTCATTCTCGGGGCCGTGGCTACCGTGGTGCTGCCCGGGCGTCGCGCCCGGACCTGAGCGGTCTCGCCTGGGTTCCGGGCTTCAGTTGAGTCCCAGGTGGGCCTTCAGTTCCCCCAGCAGGCGGCGGCTCACGGGCAGACGCTGATTGTGTTGGGTGAGGATTTCCACGCTGCCCCCTTCCTGGAAGCAGATTTCCTTGATGTGCTCCGGGTTCACCAGATATTGGCGATGGCAGCGCAGGAAGGGAGTCTTTTCTTCCAGGGTACGCAGGGTCAGTTCCGTGAAGTGCTCGGCCCCCAAAGTAGTAGTGACATAGACGCCGGTGGCTTTTGAAGTGGCGAATTCGATGTCTTCCACCCGGATGAGCAGAATGCGCTGATGGCCGGGGCAGGGAATCTGGCGCAACGGGGCGGCGTTGTTGAAAAGTTGGGGATTGGGGCTGCAGTCCCGGCGCAGGCGGGCCAGGGTGGTGGCCAGCCGCTCCGGGTCCACCGGCTTGAGCAGGTAGTCAAAGGCATCCCGGTCAAAGGCTTCCAGGGCGTATTCGCTGTAGGCGGTCAGGAATACCACCCGGGGCATGCGTTCCGGGTCCAGCATGGAGAGCATTTCCATGCCGCTTACCATGGGCATGTGAATATCCAGAAACACCACATCCGGATGCAGGCGGTTGATGGCGGCAATGGCTTCGATGGCATTGGCACATTGGGCCACCACCTGGATGTCGTCCTCCTGGTCCAGGAGGCGGGCAATTTCGTCTCGAGCCAGGGGCTCGTCGTCTACGATCACTACATTCATGGCTGATCAGCGGAAAAAACCGGGGAGAGGGGAGCCGGACTGGCCTCCAGGGGTAGGCGCAGGGTAATGCGGGTCAGCACATCCGGCTCCCAGTGGATGTCCAGACCGTAGGCCGAGCCATAGCGGTTGGCAATGCGGCGCTGGACTAGATTGAGGCCCAGGCCGTTGCCCTTGCACTCGGCGGGAAACAGGCCCGCATTGTCTTCCACGCTGACCAGGCACTCGGCGCCCTGTTCGCTGGCGCTGATGCGGACCCGACCGATGCCCAGCAACTGGGAGGTGCCGTGCTTGATGGCGTTTTCCACGATGGGCTGGAGGGAAAAGGCGGGCATGCGCACCGACTTCAGTGTGTCGGGAATCTGGAATTCCACTTCCAGCCGGTCCAGGAAGCGGGCCTGCTCGATTTCCAGGTAGGCCCGCACATGCTGAACCTCTTCTTCCAGGCTGGCTTCCTCGCTGGGGCGTTTCAGGTTCTTGCGAAAGAAGGTGGAAAGATTGAGCACCAGATGACAGGCCTTTTCGCTGTCCCGACGGATCACCGCCGAGATGGTGTTGAGAGCATTGAAAAGGAAGTGAGGATTGATCTGGGCGTGCAACAGGCGGATTTCCGACTGGGCCAGCAATTCCCGTTGTTCCATGTAACGGCCCGCCAGAATCTGGTTGGAGAGCAGTTGGGCCAGGCCCTTGCCCAGGGTCAGGTTGATGTTGGAGAACAGCCGGGTGCGGGGCTCGTAGAGCTTGATGGTGCCGATCACCCGCTTGTCCTCGCCCACCAGGGGAATCACCAGGGAGGCGGCCAGGGGGCACTTGGGATGCAGGGAGCAACGGTAGGGCACCTCGTTACCATCGGCGTAAACCACCTCGTTGTTGCGGATGGCCCGCAGGGTCAGTTCCGAACTGATGGGGGTGCCGGGTAGATGGTGGTCGTCGCCAATGCCGATGAAGGCCAGCAGGTGGCTGGTATCGGTGATGGCCACGGCTCCCACGCCGGTTTCCTCGTAGATGATGCGGGCCACGGCAGCGGTGGAATCCGCGTTGAAGCCCGAGTGCAGCAGGCCCTCCACCCGGGTGGCAATGGCCAGGGCCTTGGTGGAGAACATGCTGGAACCTTGCTCGTAGAGGATGCGGCGATCCAGCAGGATGCGGATGAAGAGGCCCGCCCCCAGGCAGTTGGCGATCAACATGGGCACGGCGATCTGGCGCACCAGGTGCTCGGCGGCTGACCAGGGATGAACCAGAAGCAGCAGGATGATCATCTGGGCCACTTCGGCCACCAGGGTCACCAGGGCCACGGGCAGGGGATTGAATAGTTCTCCCACCCGCCCGCGACGCATCATGTAGTAGTGGAACAGGCCGCCGATCAGGCCTTCCACCATGGTGGACACCATGCAGGCGAAGGCGGAAATGCCTCCCAGACTGTAACGGTGCAGCCCGCCCGTGAAACCCACGGCCAGACCCACTCCGGGACCGCCCAGGACGCCGCCCAGCACAGCCCCGATGGCCCGGGTGTTGGCAATGGAATCGTCGATCTTCAGCCCCAGGTAGGTGCCCATGATGCAGAAGGCGGAGAACACCAGATAGCAGGTGACCCGGTGGGGCAGGCGCACGGTCACATGGGTGAGGGGAATGAAAATGGGGGTGCGGCTGAGCAGATAGGCGATGACCAGATAGACGGCGGTCTGCTGGATCAGGGTCAGGGTCAGTTCGAGGGCGTTGATGAACATGTCCATGGTGGGCGGAAGGCCAAGGGGCCGGTAGGGGGACTATAGCGCCCCCGGGAGAGTGGCTGGCAATAAATGCGCGCCCGGCCCTCGTCTGGAGGCTACTTAGAGGGTGAGCAAACCCTGATTGCGGAAGATCTCCT
>QKDJ01000248.1 GCA_003252145.1 Azovibrio restrictus | reverse complement strand
CCAGCTCCTGAAAATTTCCTGAGTCAGGAGGATGTTCGGGTAATGGGGCAGCAAGGGCTGGCTCAACGCAGGGCATTTCTACGCAAGAGCTTTCTGGCAGCAGGGGCATTGATGGCTGCGCCTGCTGTGGTCCGGGCGGCAGAGGGCGATACCAATATCCTCGAGAATCCGCCCTGGACGACCACCCTGGGGCAGCCGGTAGCGACCCATCCGTACGGCATGCCTTCCCGCTATGAGCGCAATTTGGTGCGTCGTGAATCGCCTGGCCTGACCCGGGTCTCAGCCTCTTCGGTGGCCTTCACACCCCTGCAGGGCTTGTTCGGCATCATCACGCCATCAGGCTTGCACTTCGAGCGACATCATCAAGGCTGGCACGACATTGACCCCTCCAAACATCGCCTGATGATCAATGGTTCGGACCCGGCTTTTCTCAAGCGCGCCAAGGTCTACACCATGGACGACATCATGCGCCTGCCCGCCTCCTCACGGATTCATTTCATCGAATGCGGCGCCAATACGGGGATGGAGTGGGGCAATGTGGCCGTACCTACCGTCCAGTACTCTCACGGCATGTTGTCCTGTTCGGAGTTCACTGGGGTTCCTCTACGCCTGATCCTGGAAGATTGCGGCGTGGATTTCCGTAAATGTCGCTATCTCCTGGCCGAGGGGGCCGATGGTTCCTCCATGACACGGACCATTCCCATGGAGCTGGTGGAGTCTGGTGAGGTAATGGTGGCCTATGGCATGAATGGGGAGATGCTGCGGCCGGAAAATGGCTATCCCCTGCGTCTGGTGGTGCCGGGGGTTCAAGGGGTGTCCTGGGTCAAGTGGCTGCGGCGTATCGAAGTGGGTGACAAACCCTACGCCAGCAAGGACGAGGCTGTGCATTACATTGACCTGTTGCCTGATGGGCAGCATCGCCAATACACCTCGGTCCAGGAATGCAAATCCGTGATTACAGCCCCGTCAGGGGGACAAATGTTGCTGGATACGGGCTTTTACAATGTGACAGGCTTGGCCTGGTCTGGTCGCGGCCAGGTGAAGCGTGTGGATGTTTCCTTTGATGGGGGCATCAACTGGAAAACCGCCCGGCTGGAGACGCCGGTTCTTTCCAAGGCACTGACCCGTTTCAATGTGGATTGGGTCTGGGATGGCAAGCCCGCCATCCTCCAGTCCAGGGCCATGGATGAAACCGGTTATGTGCAGCCTTCCTACGGCCAGTTACGGGCCGTGCGGGGCAAGAAATCCATCTATCACAACAATGCCATCCAGTCCTGGAAGGTGGCCGAGTCCGGGGAGGTGAGTAATGTTCAGGTTCTCTAGCCTGTTGATCGGCCTGCTGCCCTTGTGCATGGCTGGGGCTGCCCAGGGCTTTGAGGATTTCAAGGGCGTGGGGCGACCGGCCACTCCGGCGGAGCTTCGGGCCTGGGATAAAGATGTGCGCCCCGATTTCAAGGGGTTGCCACCCGGCTCTGGTTCCGTGGAGCAAGGGGCTGAACTATTCGAAGCCCGTTGTGCTTCCTGTCATGGGACCTTCGGTGAGTCCAATGAGGTTTTCACGCCTCTGGTCGGGGGGACAACCCGGGCCGACATTGAAACAGGGCACGTGAAATCCCTGCGGGACGGTTCAGTTCCCCAGCGCACCACTTTCATGAAGGTGGCCACGGTCTCCACCTTGTTTGACTATATCCAGCGCGCCATGCCCTGGACCTCTCCCAAGTCTTTGAGGCCCGATGAGGTTTATGCCGTGTTGGCCTATCTGCTCAATCTGGCGGATATCGTGCCCGGAGACTTTGTGCTTTCGGATCGCAATATGGCGGAAGTCCAGGCCCTCATGCCCAACCGTAACGGCATGACCACGGAACATGGATTCTGGCCGGGGCGAGGCATGGGCAATGGGGGCAGGCCGGACATGCACAACACGGCCTGCATGCGAAACTGCAAACAAGAGGTTCTCCTGTCCTCCACCCTGCCGGATTACGCGGTGGATGCCCATGGCAACCTGGCGGAGCAGAACCGAGAAATTGGGCCAGCCCGTGGTAAGTTAACGGGCGAATCCGGTAGTGCCTTGGCCGATACGGGTGCTACGGAAAATGCCAGGATTGCCCAGTTGGCCAAGACTTCCGGTTGCCTGGCTTGTCACGGACTGGATAATCATCTGGTTGGCCCGGGTTATGCCCAGGTGGCTGCTAAATACCAGGGAGATCCGGCAGCGGAAACTAAATTGCAGCACAAGGTCAAAGCAGGCGGAACTGGTGTGTGGGGGCAGGTGCCCATGCCCGCCCATCCGCAGCTTGCCGACGAAGATGTACGGGTGCTCGTGCACTGGATTTTGTCGGGTGCTCCGGCGAAATAAGACCAATCAATCAAAAGGAGACAATGCATGATCAAGCAACGTCGAGATGTACTGAAGACCGGTAGTGGTCTGGGAGTGCTGGGTCTGCTGGCTGCAGCTGGCGTGCTCAAGCCGGAACAGGCCCTGGCCGCCTGGAACGAAAGTGCCTTCAAGGCGGGCACCCTGGAAAAGACCTTTGCCGCTCTTGGAGCCGGTAAGCCGGCAAGTTCGGGCGATGTTTCCATCATTGCTCCCGATATCGCCGAAAACGGTGCTGTGGTGCCCATTGGGGTGTCCACCAGCTTGCCCAAGGTGGAGTCCATCTCCATCCTGATCGAGAAAAACCCGGACAGTCTGGCGGCCGTATTCAAGCTGCCCGAAGGTACCGAAGCCAATGTGCAGACCCGCTGCAAGATGGGGCAGACCTCCAATGTCTATGCCCTGGTGAAGGCGGACGGCAAGTTCCTTATGGCTGTCAAGGAAATCAAGGTCACCCTGGGCGGCTGCGGCGGCTGATATTCACGAGATCAAGGAGAGAACCCCATGGCAAATCCCATGAAAATCCGCGCTGCCAGCAAGGACGGCGTGACCGAAGTAAAGGTGCTGATGAGCCACGAAATGGAAACCGGCCAGCGCAAGGACGCTTCCGGCAACCTGGTGCCCGCCCATTTCATCACCGAATTGCAGGCCACCTGGAATGGCAAGCCCGTGCTGGACGCCCAGTTCGGACCGGCGGTGTCCAAGAACCCCTATCTGGCGTTCAAGTTCAAGGGCGGGGAAAAGGGCGACAAGGTCGTCATCAGCTGGAAAGACAACAAGGGCGATTCCCGCACCGATGAGGCGGCCATTTCCTGATAGGGCTGCCGGGGAGCCCGGGTTCC
This sequence comes from Azovibrio restrictus, assembly GCA_003252145.1. GTDB lineage: Bacteria > Pseudomonadota > Gammaproteobacteria > Burkholderiales > Rhodocyclaceae > Azovibrio > Azovibrio restrictus_A. Next base: position 284 of record QKDJ01000248.1, on the reverse strand, counting down.
CGATTCACATAACAAGATAAATGGAGGGGACATGATGAATAACATGCTCAAACCCTTACTGGGGTCCCTGGTGCTGGGCCTGGGCCTCTGCGGTGCCGGGCAGGCTCTGGCAGACAGTACCAGTGACGAAATTGCCCGTTATCGGGAAATGATCGCCGATGGCAATCCGTCGGAGCTGTTTGCGCTGCAGGGCGAAGAGCTCTGGAAGCAGAAGCGGGGGCCGAAGAATGCCTCCCTGGAGCAGTGTGATCTGGGCCAGGGGGCCGGTGTCATCAAGGGGGCCA
>QKDJ01000210.1 GCA_003252145.1 Azovibrio restrictus | reverse complement strand
GGTGGCCGTGGGCCGTCTGGATTTGAATACTTCGGGCCTGATCCTGTTTACCACCTCGGGGGAGTTGGCCAACAAGCTCATGCACCCAGGCTCCCAGTTGCTGCGGGAGTATGCGGTGCGTGTGCTGGGCGAGTTGTCCCTGGAAACCCAGCGTCAGTTGCTGGACGGAGTGGTGCTGGAGGATGGTCCGGCCCAGTTTGCTTCCCTGGAAGATGGGGGCGGGCAGGGGGCCAACCACTGGTACCGGGTCAGCCTGTACGAAGGCCGGAACCGGGAAGTGCGGCGCATGTTCGAGGCCGTGGGCAGCAAGGTCAGCCGTCTGATCCGGGTCCGTTACGGCCCCTTCCAGTTGCCTCCCTGGTTGAAGCGGGGGCAGGTCCGGGAGCTGGAAGAGGCGGACGTGAAACGGCTGATGGGCGGGCTCAAGGAAAATGCCCAGGAACCGGCTCGTGGCGCAGGAAAGCGCCAGGGCTGAGGGCCTGAAGCGTTAGCGACATTACCGTCCAGGTCTTGGCTAGGACGGTAAAAGTCGTTATAATTCTGTGGTTTGTTCCGCCGGTCGGGTTTCCGGCGCGGCTTTTTTATTTGGGATGGGCTTCGAGCCCATTTTTTATTTTTTGGCTATGGATTTACACAATCTGCTGGATAAAACGGTCGTCGGCCTCGGTTACGAGCTGGTTGATCTGGAGCTTTCCCCCAAGGGAAGGACCATTCGCGTCTTCATCGACAAGCTGGACAAGGAAGGCGGCATCGATGTGGATGACTGCGTCACGGTCTCCAATCAACTGAGCCGTCTCCTGGAAGTGGAGAACGTGGACTACGACCGGCTGGAAGTGTCTTCCCCGGGTCTGGATCGGCCCGTGAAGAAAGCAGCAGATTTTGAACGCTTTGCCGGGCAGGACATTCAGTTGCGTATTCGCATGCCCCTGAACGGGCGGCGCAACTTCCAGGGGGAACTCCTGGGTCTGCGTGACGGCAAGGTGGCCCTGCGTCTGGAAACGGGCGAAGTGGAACTGGATTTGGAAAATATCGAAAAAGCCCGCCTGGTGCCCAACTACGGTTGAGCCCTGCGGATAAGGAGGTCTGACGATGAGCCGTGAAATGTTGTTGTTGGTTGATGCCCTGGCCCGGGAAAAGAACGTGGCCAAGGATGTGGTGTTCGGTGCCCTGGAAAGCGCCCTGGCTTCGGCCACCAAAAAGCGTATCCATGATGAAGCCGATGTATGGGTCACCATCGACCGGAATACCGGCAGTTATGACTCCTTCCGCCGCTGGCAGGTGGTGGCTGATAACGAATACGTGAATGAATTCACCCAGATTCCTCTGTCGGACGCCCAGAAGGATGATCCGGACGTGGAAGTGGGCGATTACCTGGAAGAGGCCCTGGAACCCATCGATTTCGGTCGCATCGGTGCCCAGGCTGCCAAGCAGGTGATCCTGCAGAAGATTCGCGATGCGGAGCGGGAACAGATCCTGACCGACTTCCTGGAACGCAAGGAACACATCGTCTCCGGCACCATCAAGCGCATGGAGCGGGGCAATGCCATCATCGAAGCCGGCAAGATCGAAGCCATGCTGCCCCGGGATCAGATGATCCCCAAGGAAAACCTGCGCATCGGCGACCGGGTCAAGGCCTATCTGCTGCGTATCGATCGTGGTGCCCGTGGTCCCCAGATCATCCTGTCACGTACCGCGCCCGAATTCATCATTCGCCTGTTCGAGATCGAAGTGCCCGAGATCGAAGACGGTCTCATGGAACTCAAGGCTTGCGCCCGGGACCCCGGCATGCGCGCCAAGATCGCCGTCAAGTCCAATGATTCCCGCGTGGATCCCATCGGTACCTGCGTCGGTATGCGCGGTACTCGCGTGACTGCCGTGCGTAACGAGATCGGCGGCGAGAACATCGACATCGTCCTGTGGTCTGCCGATCCCGCCCAGTTCGTCATCGGCGCCCTGGCCCCGGCTGAAGTCTCTTCCATCGTGGTGGATGAAGAAAAACACGCCATGGACGTGGTGGTGGATGAGGACAACCTGGCCATCGCCATTGGTCGTAGCGGTCAGAACGTGCGTCTGGCCTCCGAACTGACCGGCTGGACCATCAACCTGATGACTCAGGAAGAATCCGAAAAGCGCCTGGAGGCTGAATCTGCAGCCACCCGCGTGCTGTTCATGGAAAAACTGGATATTGACGAAGAACTCGCTGACCTGCTGATCGAGGAAGGCTTCTCCACTCTGGAAGAAGTGGCTTACGTTCCTCTGGCAGAAATGTTGGAAATCGAAGGTCTGGATGAGGACCTCGTCAACGAACTCCGCAATCGTGCCCGTAATGTCCTGCTGACCGAAGCCATCGTGGCTGAGGAACAACTGGAACAGGTTTCCGAAGACCTGCTCAGCCTCGAAGGTATGGACAATGAAATGGCGGCCAAGTTGGCTGCCCAGGGCATCAAGACGCGGGATGACCTGGCCGAACTGGCCGTGGATGAACTCACCGATATCACGGGTATGGAGGAAGAAAAGGCCAAGGCCATGATTCTCAAGGCCCGCGCTCATTGGTTCGAGTAAAGGGAGGATCTTTATGTCGACAAGTAGTGTTGCCCAGTTCGCCAGCGAACTGAAAATGCCCGTGGATGCCCTGCTGGAACAGCTGGGTCGGGCCGGTGTGAACAAGCAAGGTCCCCAGGATGGCCTGTCCGATCAGGACAAGGCCAAGCTGCTGGAATTTCTGCGTCGCTCCCATGGGGAAGCGGACACTCCGAGATCAAGGCTACCGACGCCCATGGCCGTGCCCGTACCGTGCAGGTGGAAGTGCGCAAGAAGCGTGTGCTGGTCAAGCGCGATCCCGCTGAGCTGGCTGCTGCCGCTGCCGCTGAAGCCAAGGCTGGCGCCGAGAAAACTTCTGAAGTGGCTCCCGAAGCCGTGGAACTGCCTCCCGAGCCTGTGGCGGAAGCCCCTGAGCCCGTAGTGGAAGTGGCGCCCGAACCCATCGTGGAAGAGGTGGCACCCGAGCCTATCCCTGAGCCGGAACCCGAACCTGTGGTGGAACCCGAGCCTGTGGTAGAACCGGAGCCTGTGGTGGAACCCGAGCATGTGGTGGAACCCGAGCCTGTGGTTGAAGCCAAGGTCGAAGCAAAGGCCGAGGAAGCTACCGAGAGCAAGACCGAGGCGGCTCCGGCCCCCGTGCGCAAGATCAAGACCGTGGTCAAGCAATCCTTCCTGGACGAAGCCGAGCTGCGTGCCCGTGCCGAGGAAGAGCGTCGCCACCAGAGCCTGTTGGAACGTCAGGCCCAGGAATTGAAGGAAAAGCAGGAACGTCAGGCCGAACTGGCCCGCCTGCGTAAGGAAGCTGAAGAAAAGGCCGCTGCCGCCAAGGCTGCAGAAGCTGCCAAGCAGGCTGCTGCTGCCCAGGCTGGCAATGCCGAGCCCAAGCCCGGCGACAAGACACTGCACAAGAAGCAGGATGGCGACAAAAAAGGCAAGAGCGGCAAGGATGGTTGGGAAGACGGCAAGAAGAAGGGCGGTCTCAAGACCCGTGGTGCCGTTGGTTCCGGCAGTGGCTGGAAGGAAGGTGGCAAGCACGGCAAGAAGAGCGCCGCCAAGAACGACGGCGAAGGCAGCTTCCAGGCCCCCACCGAGCCCATCGTCCATGAAGTCCATGTGCCCGAGACCATTTCCGTGGCCGACCTGGCCCACAAGATGGCCATCAAGGCTACTGAGGTCATCAAGGCCCTCATGAAGATGGGTTCCATGGTCACCATCAACCAGGTGCTGGACCAGGAAACCGCCATGATCGTGGTGGAAGAAATGGGTCACGTGGCCGTAGCGGCCAAGCTGGACGATCCCGATGCCTTCCTGGACGATCACCATGAAGTACACAAGGATGTGCCCGAGCTGCCCCGCGCTCCTGTGGTGACCGTCATGGGCCACGTGGACCACGGCAAGACCTCCCTGCTGGACTGCATCCGTCGCGCCAAGGTGGCTTCCGGTGAAGCAGGCGGCATTACCCAGCACATCGGTGCCTACCATGTGGAAACCGATCGCGGCATGATCACCTTCCTGGATACCCCGGGTCACGAGGCCTTTACGGCCATGCGGGCTCGCGGTGCCAAGGCTACCGACATCGTGATTCTGGTGGTGGCGGCCGACGACGGCGTGATGCCCCAGACCAAGGAAGCCATCCACCACGCCAAGGCGGCCGGTGTGCCCATCGTGGTGGCGGTGAACAAGATCGACAAGCCCGAAGCCAACCCGGATCGCGTCAAGCAGGAACTGGTGGCTGAAGGTGTGGTGCCGGAAGAATACGGCGGCGACTCCCCCTTTATTCCTGTGTCCGCCAAGAAGGCCATGGGCATCGACGAACTGCTGGAAAACGTGCTGCTCCAGGCCGAAGTGCTGGAACTCAAGGCCCAGGTGGATGCACCGGCCAAGGGTCTGATCATCGAAGCCCGTCTGGACAAGGGCCGCGGTTCCGTGGCTACCATGCTGGTGCAGTCCGGCACCCTGAAGCAGGGTGACGTGGTGCTGGCTGGTCCCGTGTTCGGTAAGGTGCGCGCCATGCTGGACGAGAACGGCAAGCCCATCAAGGAAGCCGGTCCTTCCATTCCCGTGGAAATTCTGGGTCTCTCCGATGTGCCGGCTGCCGGTGAGGAAGCCATTGTCCTGATCGACGAAAAGAAGGCCCGGGAAATCGCCCTGTTCCGTCAAGGCAAGTTCCGTGACGTGAAGCTGGCCAAGCAACAGGCCGCCAAGCTGGAATCCATGTTCGAGCAGATGGGCGAAGGGGAAGTGAAGTCCCTGCCGCTGATCATCAAGGCCGACGTGCAAGGTTCTCAGGAAGCTCTGGTTCATGCCCTGACCAAGCTGTCCACCGAGGAAGTTCGGGTCAATGTGATCCACGGTGCCGTGGGTGGCATTTCCGAATCCGATGTGAACCTGGCCCAGGCTTCCGGCGCCGTCATCATCGGCTTCAACACCCGTGCCGATGCCGGTGCCCGCAAGGTGGCCGAGAGCTTTGGTGTGGACATCCGCTACTACAACATCATCTATGACGCTGTGGATGAGGTGAAGGCAGCCCTGTCCGGCATGCTCTCTCCCGAGAAGAAGGAAGTCATCACCGGTATGGTGGAAATCCGCCAGGTGTTCCTCATCTCCAAGGTGGGCGCCATTGCCGGCTGTCTGGTGCAGGAAGGTGTGGTCAAGCGCACTTCCCGTGTCCGTCTGCTACGCAACAACGTGGTGGCCTGGGACGGCGAACTGGACTCCCTCAAGCGTTTCAAGGACGATGCGAAGGAAGTCAAGGCCGGTTTCGAGTGTGGTCTCTCCCTGAAGCACTTCAACGAGATTCAGGAAGGTGACATGCTCGAAGTCTACGAAATCCAGGAAGTGGCCCGTAGCCTGTAAGGGCGGGTAATTTCCGGATCAAGCGAGGCGGGGCCTATGCCCCGCTTCGTTTTTGCAGGAGCAAGACCATGAAGCATTTTTCCCGTTCCGACCGGGTATCCGAGCAGATTCGCCGGGACCTGGCCGAGATCATCAGTTCCGAACTGAAGGACCCACGCATCGGCATGATCAGCCTCACCGCCGTGGAGCTGACCCCCGACTACGCCCATGCCAAGGTGTTCTTCACCACCCTGGATATCTCCCATCTGCCGGAAATCATGACCGGCCTGCGCCGTGCCTCCGGTTTCATGCGCCGGGAACTGGGGCGGCGGGTGCGTATCCACACCCTGCCCGAACTGCACTTCGTCCATGACGACTCCCTGGAGCGGGGCGCTAGTCTGTCCAAGCTGATCGACGAGGCCGCCGCCCTGTCCCGCACCAGCGAGACTGATGAAGTGGAAGAGGGCAGCAAGCCTGAGTAAGCGCTACAAACCCCACATAAAAAAGCCCTGAGTAATCAGGGCTTTTTTTGTTGGATCGTCCTGGCTTTACCAGACGTTCCACATAAAGCAGCTTTACAGAGCGACTTAACCGCCCGCCGGTAACGGCTCCCGGATTGGCAGCGGTGCGGCTTCAAGCTCCACATTGCTGATGATGGGTGTTTTGCCACACTAAGCAAATGCCCCCAGCAAGAAAAATATTGATTTCATGATTTACCTCTTGCCATGGATTCGACCACTGATACGGCAAGGTATGGGGACTTTGTGTGGTGGAACAGAACACACTCAACAGGCACGGCGCGTAAAGTAGGGAAGGGGCTAAGGTGCTCCAACGCCAAAGGCCTTCATGGCTAAGCGATAACAGTCCTCGGCAATGTCATC
>QKDJ01000206.1 GCA_003252145.1 Azovibrio restrictus | reverse complement strand
CCCTGGCCAGCTTCGCTGCCGCCGTGGACGCCCTGCTGTACACCCTGCCTGCCCGTTGCCATCTGGGAGGCTGGTCCCTGGGGGCCCTTCTGGCCCTGGCCTGCGCTGCCCGGGCACCGGAGCGGGTGGCCAGCCTGACCCTGATCGCCGCCACCTCCAGTTTCCTGCAGCGGGAAGACTGGCCCCATGGCCTACCGGCCCCGGAACTAGCCGCCTTCGCCGAGGCCGTCCGGACCGACGGCGCCAAGGCCCTGCCCCGCTTCGTGATGAATTTCTGTCGGGGCGATGAAGCCGCCCGGGCGACCGCCAAGCAACTGACCCAGCAAGCCACTCCCATGAGCCAGGCAGACCTGGATACCGGCCTAACCTGGCTGGCCCAGGCTGACCTGCGGACCCAGGTGGCGAGCATCGCCTGCCCGGTCACCCTGCTGCATGGGGAAGCCGATCCCCTGATGCCCCTGGCGGCTGCCCAATGGCTGCAGAAACACTTGCCCCAGGCCCGCCTGCAGACCTGGCCCGGCAAGGCCCACGCCCCCTTTGCGCCCGACCCGGCCCCTTTCCTTGTAGCATTGCGCCGACCATGACCCTACCTCCCAAGGAACAGGTCCGCCAATCCTTCGAACGGGCGGCCAGCACCTACGACAGCGCCGCAAAAGTGCAGCGCTGGGTCTGCGCCCGCCTGATCGGCGGCCTGCCCCCCATGCTCATTCCCGCCGTGATCCTGGATGCGGGTTGCGGCACGGGCTTTGCCCTGGAAATGCTGGGCCTGCGTTTCCCAGCGGCCCGTCGCATCGCCCTGGATTTCTCCCCGGCCATGCTGTCCCAGGTCAAACAGCTGGAATTCGGTGTGGCTGGCGACGTGGAACGCATTCCCCTGGTAGATGAGGTGGCCGGCATGTACTGGTCCAGCCTCACGGCCCAGTGGTGCCATTACGAAACCCTGGCCCGGGAGGCTCACCGGGTCCTCTGGCCCACGGGCACCCTGGCCCTGTCCACCCTGGGCCCCGGCACCTTCCAGGAACTGGACGAGGATTTCGCCCTGGTGGATCAGTATCGCCACACCATTCCCTTCCAAGCCGAGGAAGTGATGCAGGCGGCCCTGGAAGCCGCCGGGTTCCGGGACATCCAGATTCGCACCGAACCCTGCGTGGCCCACTACAAGGATCTGAAGGGCCTGCTCAAGGCCATCAAATCCATTGGAGCCAGCCAGTTGGGCCACCAGCGCCGACAAGGCCTCATGGGTCGGACCGCCTGGCAGAAACTGGAAACGGCCTACGAAAAACGGCGCACCCCCCGGGGCTTGCCCCTGACCTATCAGGTCGTGCTCTGCTACGCCAAGAAATGACGGCCAGGGCTTTTTTCGTCACCGGCACCGATACGGAAGTCGGCAAGACCTACAGCACCTGTGCCCTGCTACACCGGGCCCGACAACAGGGCCTTTGCGCCCTGGGCCTGAAGCCCGTGGCTGCCGGCACCGGGGCCGACGGCAAGAATGAGGACGTGGAAGCCATTCGCGCTGCCAACAGCCTGACGCTGCCGGAGCCCATCCTCAACCCCTACCTGCTGGCGCCCCCCATTGCCCCCCATATTGCTGCACGGGAAGCCGGAGTGGAAATCCGCTTTGCCCCCATCAAATCGGCTGTGGATGAAGCCCGCCAACAAGCCGATCTGGTGCTGGTGGAAGGGGCCGGGGGCTTTCGCATTCCCCTGGGGCCTGACGGGGACAGCGCCGACCTGGCCGCGCACCTGGGCCTGCCTGTAATCCTGGTGGTGGGCATGCGCCTGGGCTGCATCAACCATGCCCTGCTCACGGTGGAAGCCATCCTGGCTCGCGGCCTGCCCCTGGCTGGCTGGATCGCCAACACCATAGATCCGGCCATGAACCGGTTTGACGACAATCTGGCCACCTTGAGCGCACTCATTCCTGCCTCTTGTTTAGGGATTATTCCCCATGACCCAGGGCAATCAGGGGCACAAGCTGCCCAAGGACTCTCACTCCCTTGATCTGAGCCGACGTCGGCCATCGTCGGGTCTCGCCCCAACTTTCCAAAATCTTTAAACATCTAGGGAACTTATTTGCCCTAAAATCGCCTATCGCAAATGACATCTGGATTGGCGTAAAAATGAGAGCCCTATTCGCCCCGGCCATCGGCCTGATGAATCACCTGCGTTACCCCCGTAAATTCGCCCTTCTGGGCATCGTGGTACTGGTAGCGGTTTTGATCCTGCTCACCAATCTGTACCAGCAGTTGCAGGGCACCATTGATTCGACCCAGCAGGAAATAGCAGGTGTGGCGCAAATCCTTCCTGCCAATCGACTGATTCAGGAATTGCAGCAACATCGGGGGCTCTCATCGGGTTATCTGAATGGCAATACCGCCCTGGGTGACAAAAGAGCCGAGAAGGAAAAAGCAGCCCAGGCCGCCCTTGAAGCCATGGAGCCTCACCTAAGCCCGGCACTGCGGCAAGGGGAAAGCTGGCAGGGGATCGTCAAAGCTTGGGCGGAAATTCGCGCCCAGGGCCTGACCTGGAGTCCCCAAGACAATCTGAAACGTCATACGGCGCTCATCAACAAAGCCCTGGATCTGATGATATTGATTGCCGATGAGTCCAATCTGACCCTGGACCCGGAAATCCACAGTTACTACCTGATGGATACGGTGGTGCTGCGCATGCCCTTGCTGCTGGAAAAGCTGGGAGTGTTGCGGGGGGCTGGTACCGGCATCATCGCCAAGAAGGATATCGTCGAAGCCCAGACCATTTTTATCGGGCAGCTCATGGCGGAGATCAAGGCCAATCTGGACACCCTGAATACCAGCATGGCCAAGATCAACAAATACGCCCCGGCCGCCGGTGCCAGCCTGCAAGGCTTCCGGGAACATTACCCGGAAAAAATACAGGCCATCATGCAACTGGCCCAGTCGGAAATTCTGGACCGGACGTTCCAGATGGACTCCCAGGCCTACTTCGCCCAGGCCACCCAGGTGATCGACGAAGGCTACAACGCCATGTATCAGGTGCTGATCCCGGAACTGAACCGGGCCCTGGCAGAGCGTGAGACCGTGGCCACCCGTAAGCTGTGGCTGCATCTGGTGATATCTCTTGCTGCCTTTGTTGTCTTCACCTATCTGGCGGTAGGCGCCTATTACTCCATCCAACGCACCATCCAAGACATGATGGAAGGCACGGAACATCTGGCGAAAGGGGACTTTTCCCAGCGCATCACCCTGGAAAGCCGGGATGAACTGGGCGATGTGGCCCATCATTTCAACGACATGACCCTGAGCCTGGGAGAACTGGTCAAGCGCCTCAAGAAGGATGTGGAAACCCTGGATCAGGCTTCCGGCAACCTGGCCGAATCCAGTGGTCAGATCGCCCAGAGCGCCGGCGTCCAGAGTGAGTCCGCCTCCAGCATGGCGGCCGCCATCGAGGAAATGACCGTAGGGGTCAGCCATATCGCCAGCAGTGCCCAGGAAGACCGCAATCTTTCCGAACAGTCCGCCCAGGTGGC
>QKDJ01000211.1 GCA_003252145.1 Azovibrio restrictus | reverse complement strand
CAACCATACGGCCATGAAGTCCGGCACGGCGGCTGCCGAAGCCCTGTTTGTCCATCTGCAGAAGGAGGATGCGGTCGCCGAGGTCACCACCTACGCCGAAGGCCTGCGCAATTCCTGGATCTGGCCCGAACTGCAGGAAGTCCGCAATATCCGCCCTGGTTTCAAGTGGGGCCTGTTCCCGGGCCTGGTCATGGCAGCTCTGGATACCTACCTGTTCCGGGGCAAGGCCCCCTGGACCTTGAGCCACCATGCCGACCACGAGGCCCTGGAAGACAAGTCCATGCATCCGCCCATCACCTATTCCAAGCCCGATGGGGTGCTGACCTTTGACCGGCTTTCCTCCGTCTTCCTCTCCAATACCAACCACGAGGAAGAACAACCCTGTCATCTAAAACTCAAGGATGCCCAGGCCCCCATTACGGTAAACCTGGCCCGCTATGGCGCCCCGGAAACCCGTTACTGCCCGGCCGGGGTCTATGAAATCCTGGGTGAGGAGGAGGGGAGCCCCCGCCTTCAAATCAACGCCCAGAACTGCCTGCACTGCAAAACCTGCGACATCAAGGACCCCACCCAGAACATCTGCTGGAAGGTCCCCCAAGGCGGCGAAGGCCCTGGCTACGGCGCCATGTAGTACCTATCTTCTAATTGGAAGGTGAATAGCCCCTGGCGATACCGAACCCGGTACCGCCAGGGGCTTTGTATTTTTTGGAGGCGATTCAAGTCCTGGATCCATGACGTAGTGCGGCCCTTGGGCTAAACTCCGCCTCCATGCCTTTACGTTCCGCCCTGCCTAAATTCCTGTCTCTCCTCCTGTGCAGCCTGATGCTGACGGCTTGTGGTGAGGTCTGGAATGATCCCTATCCCGGGCAGGAGTCGGGCGGCAATATTCTCTACACCGCTTTTACCGAGCGGCCCAAGCATCTGGATCCGGCCCAGTCCTATACGGAGGACGAGGCGGTTTTTACCGGTCAGGTCTATGAGCCGCCTCTCCAGTATCACTACCTGAAGCGTCCTTACACCCTGGTACCTAATACGGTGGAGCGGGTGCCGGAACCGGAGCTTTACGACCGGGCCGGGCGGCGTTTGCCTGCCAATGCTCCGGCGGAGCAGGTGGCCGAGAGTGTCTATGAACTGAAGTTGAAGCCCGGCATCCGTTTTCAGCCCCACCCGGCGTTTGCGGTGGATGCCCAGGGGCAGCCCCGTTATCTGAATCTGAGTCCAGCCGAGCTGGCGGACAAGTTTGTGGTGAGCGACTTTCCCGAGACGGGCACCCGGGAGTTGAAGGCTGCCGACTACGTGTACGAGATCAAGCGGTTGGCCCATCCCCGGCTCCATTCCCCCATCTACGGGATGATGGCCGAGAAGATCGTGGGGCTGAAGGAGCTCTCCGACACCCTGGAAGCCGCCGACAAGGAGCAGTCAAAAACCAATCCGGAAGCCTGGCTGGACCTGGATGCCTACCCCTTGAGTGGGGTGACGGTGGTGGATGACTACACTTGGCGCATCCGCATCAAGGGGCGTTATCCCCAGTTTGCCTACTGGCTGGCCATGCCATTCTTCGCCCCCATACCTCGGGAGGCGGACCGTTTCTTCAGCCAGCCCGGCATGGCGGCAAAGAATCTGACCCTGGACTGGTGGCCCGTGGGCACCGGGGCCTACATGCTGACCGAGAACGATCCCAACCGGCGCATGGTGCTGACCCGCAATCCCAATTACCGGGAGGAAACCTACCCCTGCGAGGGAGAGGCGGAGGATGGGGCCCAGGGCCTGCTGGCCGATTGTGGCAAGCGCCTTCCCTTCATTGACCAGGCCGTGTTTGCCCGGGAGAAGGAAGCCATTCCCTACTGGAACAAGTTCCTCCAGGGCTATTACGATGCCTCAGGCATCGGTTCCGACAGTTTTGACCAGGCCGTGCGGGTCAATGTGGGGGGCGATGTGGCGGTGACCGAGGAAATGCGGGAGAAGGGCATTGAGTTGCTGACCTCCGTGCGTACCTCCACCTTCTACATGGGTTTCAACATGCTGGACCCGGTGGTGGGGGGTAACAGCGAGCAGGCGGCCAAGTTGCGCCAGGCCATCTCCATCGCCATCGACCAGGAAGAGTTCGTTTCCATTTTCATGAATGGCCGGGGCATTCCGGGCATGAATCCCTTGCCCCCCGGCCTGTTTGGTTTCGAGAGCGGCGAAGGGGGTGTCAATCCCTATGTCTATGACTGGGCCGACGGCCAGCCCCGGCGCAAGTCCGCTGAAGTGGCCCGCAAGCTCATGGCCGAGGCAGGCTGGCCCAATGGCCGCAATGCCAAGACCGGGGAACCCCTGGTGCTCAATCTGGATACCACGGCGGGCGGCATGGGGGAAAAGTCCCGGCTGGACTGGCTCACCCGCCAGTTCCAGAAGATCGACGCCCAACTGGTGGTGCGGGCCACGGACTTCAACCGCTTCCAGGACAAGCTGGAAAAGGGCACGGTGCAGATTTACTTCCTGGGCTGGAATGCGGACTACCCGGACCCGGAAAACTTCTTCTTCCTGCTTCACGGCAGCGAGGGTAGGGCCCGCCACCAGGGGGGGCAGAACTCTTCCAACTATGAGAATCCGGAGTACGACCGGCTGTTCCAGCAGATGAAGGTCATGGACAACACCCCCGAGCGCCTGGGCCTGATCCGGCGCATGACCCGCATCCTGCAACACGATGCCCCCTGGATTTACGCTTTTCACCCCAAGACCTACACCCTGACCCACGCCTGGCTGAAAAATCGCAAGCCCAACGACGTGGGTAACAACACCCTCAAGTATCAGCGCCTGGACTACGAACAGCGCGCCTCCATGCGAGCCCAGTGGAACAGTCCGGAGCGCTGGCCCATCCTGGCCCTGCTGGGGGCCTTGGGGGTGCTGCTCTGGCCCATCTATCACCTGTACCGGCGGCGGGAACGTCGTACCGGGCTGAACTAGGCTTTTTGCCGCCCTAACATCATGATCGTTGCACCACGCCCCCGGGCCTATCAACTGCTTTTCCTGCTGCGGGGCTCCATCCTGCCCCAGATCGTGGGCAAGGTCCTGTTCATTGCCGCCATCGCCACCTTCGCCACCTGGTGGCACGGCAATCTGCCCCATTACCTGCCGGAATTTTCCGTGGCGCCCCTGACCCTCATGGGGCTGGCCCTGTCCATCTTCCTGGGGTTTCGCAACAACGCCTGCTACGAACGCTGGTGGGAAGGGCGCCGCCAGTGGGGCGCGCTGATCAGCGAAATGCGCGTGTTTTCCCGGGATGTGCTCTCCCTGTTGCCCCCAGACGCCCGGGACAGCCGTGGGCGGCCCCTGATCCTCGGGGTCATGGCCTTTGCCCATGCTCTGGCAGCCCAGTTGCGGGGCGTGGACCCGGTGGCTCCCTGCCAGCCTTATGTGGAGGAGGGGGGCTTGAGTGTGCCTGAGGGAGGCAACGAAGGGGGCTGCAACAATTACGCGGAAATGCTGTTGCGTCAGGTGAGCGAGGGCCTGGTAGCCTGCCGCGACCAGGGGCTAATTTCCGACTATCTGCTCGGGA
>QKDJ01000209.1 GCA_003252145.1 Azovibrio restrictus | reverse complement strand
ACGACCGGTTTTCAGATCAGTCCTTATTACTGGCAGGCCGCCCCCCCTTTTCTGTGGGCCGCTCCCAGCAAATCCTGTCCGGCACTTTGGGCACTCTGCCCCTGTGCCCATCGGGCAATCCCAATCATTCCAGTTGCCGCCTGCTACGCGCCGACAATTGCCCGGAACTCCTGCCCGTAGCAGGTCACCCTACGCCTCTGGACAGCAGTACTGCCGTCAATAGCGACGATGGCTGGTGGGACAAATGGAAAGACCACCTCTTTTATGTGGTGGCCCCAGGTTTCAGCCCTGCTACCCAGTTCCCTGCCGATTGCCGTCAGACGCCCAGCCAATGCCTGGAGATCAACGGACAAGCCTACGCAGCCGTGGTGATTTTCTCCGGCGACCGCCTGCCAGGACAAAGCCGGAACACCGGGTCTCAGCAACAACAAATGAGCAACTATCTGGAAGGCGCCAATGTGGCGGCAGTGCAATCTGCCGGGCGTCTCCTGGAACTGGCAGGCAATGATCAGTTTGCCTGCCTGACGGCTCCCACAGCCGACGATCCCCAATATCGCCTGGTGCCCAACTGCGGCAATCTCCAGTGCGGCCCCATCGCCGAGCAATTGCTATCCCGGCTCCTGGACCAGGGCTGCGGCACATCAGGTTTTCTGGAATCGGGCTGTCAGGAAAAGCTAGACCAACTCGCTGGCTGCTCCTGCCTGGATGAAGCCCTGGCCCTCACTCAATCTTCCTGCCGAACAGCTCCCTTTACCGCCAGCTGCCAGAGCGCCCAAAAAGCCTTGAGAAACTGCCCATGAAGCCCCTATCCCACATGCAGGGCTTTTCTCTCCTGGAACTCGCCATTGCCCTGGTGATCCTGAGCCTGCTGAGCGGCAGCCTGATTCTCCCCTTGATGGCCCAACGGGATGTGGGGCGGCTGCGTCAGGCACAAGAACAACTCGCCCTCATTCATGAAGCCCTGCTGGGTTATGCCAGCTTGCACGGCCACCTGCCCTGCCCCGACACAAATACGGATTCCACCCATGCCACCTATGGGATGGCGGCCTCAGATTGCGCCACCACAACCAGGGAAGGTTATTTACCCTTCCGCTCCCTGGGGCTAGCTGAGCCGGACCCTTGGGGCCAGCGTTGGCGTTATCGGGTGGATGCCCACTTTGCCCGAACGAGCCAGCCGATTGGGCTGGACACGGACTTTGGTGCCGATCAGCTCGAATTGGTTAATCACAAGGGTGAGCCTCTTTCCACCACCGTGGAGCGCCCCGTGGCCATCCTCTTCTCCATGGGCCCCAACGGCAGGGCTGATGGAGAAAATCTGAGCTACGAAGCCGCCGGGGGGCGCTATGAAAGCGATCTGCCCACAGCCAGTTTCGATGACCAATTGCACTGGATCGCCCGCCCCATCCTGCTCAGCCGGCTCATCGCCGCCGGACGTCAGCCATGACCCTGAACTTCAAACCTGTAATGGGGAGACTTCCATGAAAATCCGTAACGCCTCCGGATTCACCCTGGTCGAAGTGGCCATTGTTTTGGTCATCATCGGTCTGCTACTGGGCGGCATTCTCAAAGGGCAGGAGTTGATCAACAGTGCCAAGGTCAAAAGCATGGCCGCCGACTTTCGCAATCTGCAGGTCATGATCTTCAGTTACCAGGACAAGTACCGCCGCCTACCGGGCGACGATAATAACGCCCAGGCCCGCTGGACCCTGGCTACCGGACACGAAGGCAATGGCAACGGGGCCATTGACGGTCTTTGGAATGCAGAAACCCCCTCGGCAAGCAATGAATCCGTCCTGCTCTGGGAGCACCTGCGTCGAGCCAATCTGGCCACAGGTGCCACTGACTTTTCCAGCCAGACCGCCGCTGCCCTGCCCCGCAATACGGAAGGAGGGCGCTTTGGCGCCAGTAGCCAGAAACCCCTGAACACTCTGACGGGCGGAAGCCTTTATGCCTGTTCCGATGCCATTGACGGGAAATTTGCTGAACAGCTTGATCTGGCCCAGGACGATGGGCGTGCCGACAGTGGTTCCATGCAAGCCATCGCCCAGATGAATGGTCAGTCCCAAGCCGATGGCAGTCGTGGCGCGGCCAACAGCTACACCGAAGGCACCCGCTACACCGTGTGCATGAGCTACTGAGGTCCGCGTCTGCCTGGGCTCACGCCTTGTGCAACCGCTCCTCAGCAGCACTCAGGCCCGCAGGCTGCCCCAGTAGCACCACAATATCCCCCGCCTTGAGCCGGGTGTCCGGCGCCGGTTCCATGGCCTTGATGCCATGCCGCCGGATGGCGCTAACCTCACAGCCCAGCTCCTGCAAATCCAGCTCCTCCAAGGTCTTGCCGATACTGGCGGAACCGGGCCCCAGCCACACGGAATGGAGACGTGGCTGATTATCCTCATCGGACTCCCGATCGGAAAATCCGTGGAAGAAGCCGCGTAGCAATTGATAGCGTGCCGCCCGGGTATCCCGCAGGCGACGCAACACCCGATTCAGGGGAACGCCCAACAACACCAGGGCATGGGAAGCCAGCATCAGGCTGGCTTCCAGGGATTCAGGCACCACTTCCGTGGCCCCGGCCCGGGAGAGTGTCTCAAAGTCCCGTTCGTCCATGGTACGCACCACCACAGGAAGCTCTGGCCGGTAATCCCGCACGTGATGCAGGATTTTCTCCGCACTGTGGGTGTCATTGATGGACACGATCACGACGCTGGCCCGTTGCAAACCCGCCGCCAACAGAGATTCCCGCCGGGTCGCATCGGCAAAGACCACGGTTTCCCCCGCTGCTGCTGCCTCCCGCACCCGCTCCGGGTCCAGATCCAGAGCCACGTAAGCCACGCCTTCCTGGGCCATGAAACGGGCCAGAAACTGACCGCTACGACCAAAACCACAAATGATGGCGTGCTGTTCCGTAGCCATGCTGCGAGCCGCCAGCTGGGTCAGCTGCATGGACTTGAGCAGCCATTCACTCCCCGCAAAGCGGGTCACCACCCGTTCGCTGTAATGCACGATAAAAGGTGCTGCCAACATGGATAGCACCAGAGCAGACAGGACCACCTGCTCCACATGCCGGGGCAGGTTCCCCGCCTCGCCCAGCAGCACGAAGCCAAATTCACCGCCAGCGCAGAGCCACAGGGCATTGCGAATGGAATTACCGGGAGTGGCCCCCATCTTGCGCGCCGCCAGCCCCACCACAAAGCCTTTCACCAATAGCAGAGCGGCCAGAACCCCAAGCACGGCCCCCCAATTGCGCAACAGGATAGGCATATCCAGCTTCATGCCGATGGTGACAAAAAAGAGCCCCATGAGCACATCCCGGAAGGGCTTGATGTCCTCCTCCACCTGCAATTTGTATTCGGTTTCGGAAATCAGCATGCCCGCCACGAAGGCTCCCAGGGCCAGGGACAGCCCAGCCAGTTCGGTCACGTAGGCCAACCCCAGGGTGATGAGCAGCACATTGAGGGCGAAAATTTCGGAGGATTTGGCCCGCGCCACAAAATGGAACCACTTGCGCATCAGGCGCTGACCGAAGAAAAGAATCAAAGAAAGCACCAAC